>CAZOOT010000045.1:0-22524 GCA_964581455.1 uncultured Chitinophaga sp.
CCATGGAAAGAATGTATCAGCGGAATAAAATCCAGGAAGAAAGTTTGTTTTATGAACACCAGAAACATACAGGAGAATTCCCAATCGTTGGAGTAAATACTTTTTTGAATAAACAGGGATCACCCACCATTATACCAAACGAAGTAATAAGAAGTACAAAAGAGGAGAAAGAACAGCAAATCAAAAACCTGCAGGCATTCTGGAAACGAAATGAAGAAAAATCTGCCGAAATGCTGAAACGGTTAAAGGATGTTGCCATTAAAAACGGAAACCTGTTTGAAGAACTGATGGAATCAGTGAAGTATTGTTCATTGGGCCAGATCACTCATGCTTTGTATGAAGTGGGGGGGCAATACAGAAGAAATATGTAAACAAATAAGTTCATGGCCCGAATCAAAGTAGACTTACACGATATTTACAATAACAGTGCAGCAATTGACAGGGCTCTGCAAAATGCATTTGAAGATGCAGTCAATAAAAAAATCAGGGAGATTGAAATCATTCCGGGGAAAGGCAGCGGCCAGTTGAGGAAAAAAGTGGAACGATTTTTACAACAGCCACATATCAAAAAACAGTTTCATCGGATAGAGAACGACAGTAAAAATTTCGGAAGATTGTTTGTGTATTTCAGATTTTGATATCTTCATGATCTGGTAATGGTTTCTTTAATCACTGAAAATTTTTCCATGAAAAAATATTTATTACAATTTTTCCTTATTGTTTTTTTATTTGGCTGTGCTCATGGTCCCTATAAGGCTACTAACAAATCCTATAAGAAACAGGTTAAAGGTTATTCTAAACTATTAAGAGAATATCCATTAAAAGATTCTGCAGGTTTAAATTTTGCAACAGATTGGGTAGGTACAACCAATTTTTCCCTGCGCAAACCAAATTTTGTTGTCATTCATCATACAGCACAAAATTCCTGCGACCAGACTTTGAAAACTTTTACACTGCCCCGCACACAGGTAAGTGCACATTATGTGATTTGCAGGGAGGGTTTTGTATATCACATGCTGCATGATAATCTCAGGGCTCATCATGCCGGATTGGGAAAATGGGGAAATGTTTCAGATATAAACAGCAGCAGCATAGGAATTGAAATTGATAATAACGGCAGCGAACCATTTACTGATGCACAGATGAATAGTTTAATTCAATTGCTTGACAGATTAAAAAAAGCATACAATATTCCACAGACCAATTTTATTGGTCATATGGATTGGGCGCCGGGCAGAAAAGTAGATCCCAGCCGCCTGTTTTCCTGGAAAACACTGGCTGAAAAAGGATTTGGCTACTGGTATGATACGACTGCTGTAAAAGTACCGGCTGATTTCAATGCGTTGCAGGCTTTACGTATCATTGGGTATAATATCAGCAAACCTGATATTGCCATACAGTCATATAAAATTCATTGGGTGCCGCAGGATACTACGAAAGTGATCAATGAAATGGATAAAAAGATCTTGTTTGACCTGGTGAAAAAATATCAATAAAGAAGAAAGGGTGTTATAATTTGTATCCATCTTTTTCCCTGGTTATATTCTTTTATTATTTCTCCTGAATTTATTTTTTCAAAAGAATGAAGGATGCCGGTTAATTTATCAAGATGATTTTCACCCGTTGGATTAGCCCTTGTCGGGTAAAGTTTTTCTTTACAATCTTCGGGGAAAAGAGTTTTTAAAATCCTGATCAGTTCCAGTCCGGTTAATACCGGTTTCAGCAATGAAGCATCTTCAATTGTTAATTTGATTCCTTTACAAAATTCATTTTTGTAAATAGAATCACCTGCCGTGAATACATATTCATGACCACTGATTCCGGGTAATGCCAAAGATTGAAATTGATGAGCTAATAATTCAGCTTTGACCCAGGGAGCACCGATGATTTTAAATGGAAAATCAATTCCCCTTCCTTCATTTACATTAATTCCTTCCAAGAGCCCGATACCAGGATACAGAAAAGTTGTTTCCATATTTTTGATGGCCGGCGAAGTAGGAATAAAATTCCATTGAATATCTAAAGTTGATTCATTCCTGTTCCAGTTCTCAATTTTTATAATAGTGAGGTCAACAATTAATTTTTTCAGGCTGATAAAATATGCTGCCAGTTCCCCCAATGTGCAAGAGTGCCTGATGGGAATGTTCCATCGTCCGATAAATGATGAACAGTTTTCTTCATTAAGCAGTGGTCCTTCAATTTTTTCCAGATCACCACCAAGTGGATTTGGCCTGTCAAGAATAATTATTGGTTTACTAAAAGCAGAGCAGGCTTCCAGTACATATGTCATGGTCCAGAGATAAGTGTAGAACCTGGTGCCCACATCGGGTATGTCAAATACAACAAGATCTATATCTGATAAATCAGTTGCTTTGGGTGCAAGGTTTTCTCCGTAAAGACTGGTTACAGGCAGGCCGGTTAATTTATCTGTACCATGATCCTGGAATGATCCGTCGGCCCCCCGTACATCGAGCCCATGTTCCGGTGAAAATAATTTTACTATACTGAATCCTTCTTTAAGTAATGCCAGCCGGGAAAGTTCTCCATAGGAAGTCGTCGCAGCATTGTTTGTTACCAGTCCGATCCGGGTATTTTTATATCCTGATGATCGTTTCATAAATTTATCAATTCCAAATAAAGTTTTTTCAACTACCATTTTTATTTTTTGAATGCCAGGTGAAGTAAGATATGAATTTTGATGAAAAGGTTTCTATTTCACGTTAAACAACTCTTCCCAGCGGGTGGTGTATTTTCCGCTTCTTAATTCCTGCCGCATTTTCCAGTTACGGGTTAACCCCGTTGCTACATATTTCAAAATATCTTCCCGCATGCTGAAATTGATATTATCCATGGCATCCATTAACAAATGTTGATGATTTTCTCTGTCTGAGACGAAAAGATTTCCCTGGATGCTGTTGTCAGGCACGATGCCAGCCAGTAACACACCGGCTTTAAGATATTTGGAACCCCTGCGGTATAATTTTTCTGCCAATGGCACGGCATATTTAATTAATTCATTCGTATGCGAAGTGGCTTTAGGCAACCGCATGGATCGGTGAGTGGTATGAGGAGCGTATTCATATTTGTCACCGCTGTCGTTATTCACTACAGCAAACACATCAATGTATTTTGCAGCACCATACTGGCGGCGCAGTTTTTCCGCTGCCCTTGAGGTGTAGGTGGCGACAGCTTCTTTCAGTTCATTTAATTCATACACCGGTTTGCCAAACATTCTTGTAGTGGCAATCATCTTTTTCTTTTCCAGCGGGTCTTTCATTTCAATGCAGGGAAACCCATTGAGTTCACGGATCAACCGTACACCAACCACGCCGCCTAAATTTTTTCGGGCCCACTCTTCATTCATCTGCCGTAGCTGCCATGCATTGTGAATTAAATATTGCTCCCGCAATCTGAAAGTGTAGCGGCCGCCAATGCCCCAGATATCAGCGATGGGAGTTTTTTCCAGTGCTGTCTTTATTTTTTCTTCTGTATCAAGTATGCAAATGCAATTGGTAGCCTGTTTGTTTTTCTTAGCCAGTTTGTTGGCCACTTTACTCAGTAGTTTTGTTGGCGCCACACCTACAGAAACTTTGATGCCGGTCCATTCTTCCACTGTATTTTTTATTTGCAGTGAGGCTTCTTCATATTTGTCAGGCGGTATCATGTGCATGTCAAGAAAAGCCTCATCAACAGAATAAACCTCCACATTTTTTTCTCCTACCAGGAAACGGAGTGTGTCCATCACCCGCATACTGAGATCACCGTAGAGATGATAATTGGAAGAAAAAACAGTCACGCCGTTTCGCTCAATCATTTTTTTGCTTTGATAATAAGGCACGGCCATATCAATGCCCAGCTTTTTTGCTTCATCGGTTCGGGATACAATGCATCCATCATTGTTGCTCAGTACAACAACCGGCTTCCTGTCCAGATGCGGCTTGAATAATCGTTCGCAGGAACAATAAAAACTATTACAATCAACAATGGCTTTCAATTTTTTCACTTTATATCTCAGCCCTGAAGGCCTGAGCAAGTTTGGATTTGCCTTAGGTTTTAACCTGAGGATTCTTTTATCAATGCAAACCCATATTTCTCCATAAATTCATCATACTCCTGTTGAAATGTGTTCTTTGCATGATGTTGTTCCTGATTTTTAATATACTCTCTCACTTTGTTTATGCCTGACTCACTCACAGACACCGCGAAATAATCATCCTGCCATTCAAATTTCTGAGGTGTCAGTTTATTCTTATTTATCCAGAAAGAACTTTCTCCTTTAATGAGCTGTACTATCTTGGCAATAGCCTGATCGGCATTTAATGAAATGAGTACATGGATGTGATCAACATACCCATTTACAAAATCAATATGAATGTTTTTACTTCGGGCATTTTCTCTGATATGAGAAAAAATTTTCTGTCGTATTGACTTTTCAAGAACAGGTTCCCTTTTCTTGGTAGCCCAGACCAAATGAATCCAGACTTTTGTATATCCCATAAATAATTATTTTTTTGTTCTATATTTTATTATCTCAGGCCTGAAGGCCTGAGCAAGTCATGATTTGCTCCGGGCTTTAGCCCGGAGAATGAATAGAATAAACAACCACCCCCCACAAAGCAAAATCACTAAACTCTGCCAGGTTGATCGATTTGTAACGACTATTCTCAGGCACCAAGAAGGCCGATGAAAAATTCTTGTGAAACCGCCGGACTAATAATTCTCCGTTTAATACGGCCACAATAATTTTTCCATTTGCCAGCTTTAATGACCGGTCCACAATCAACACATCGCTATCAAAAATGCCGGCTTCCTTCATGGCGTCTCCTTTCATACGGAAAAAATAGGTAGCGGCTTTGTTCCTGATGAGTTGTTCGTTCAGATCAATGCCGCGTTCCATATAGTCATCAGCAGCGGCGCCAAAGCCGGTGGCATTCGCTGTTTTTACCTGCTGTTGCGTAAATTGTTTCGAGCCTTTATAAGCTGCTCCAAAAAATTCTTCCCCATCCATAAAAAAATAATTGAGCCCTATTCTCCTTCCGGGGAAGAGAATGGGGCGGATTAAAAAATAAGTTGTGTAAAAAAAGAGCGATAAAAATTTTCTATATGCAAAAATAATTAGTAAATTTATGCTAATTAAATTAGTATTTGGTTTTCTGATTGAAAAAATTTTTTAGTTATGGAAACGAGTTTATTTCATATGCCCGGTTACCGGGTAAATGAGTACCTGCTGGTGCTGGACATACCGGAAGTGCTGCGTCATAAAATAGAAAGAGCAAGAAAAGAACTGCTGGAAAAATATTTAATTCCCCAACCACCAACAGGCAGGCCGCATGTGGCGCTGGCCAGGTTTGTATTACCGGAAATGATGGAAGAAAAAATGCTGTACAGGCTGCAGGTAATTGCAATGGCAGAAAAACCATTCCTGGTGGAGTTGAATGATTATGGCAGTTACCCGATGCATTCCATTTATATTAAGATAGGAAACCAGCAGCGGGTATTGGAACTGATCAAAAATCTGAAGCAGGCAAGAAGATTAATGAAACATGGGGAGCAGGATCCGCATTTTTTACTGGATCCCACCATTCCCCTGGCAGGCAGAATAGATAAAAAAATATATGTGGAGGCAGTGAAGGAATATGCACACAAACATTTCCACGGAAAATTTATTGCCGATGCAATGTTGCTATTGAAAAGAAAAGCGGGTGAAAAAAAATACCAGGTGCTGAAACGAATGGAATTTCAAAACCTGCCGGTGAATGCATCACAGGGAAATTTATTTGCAATGGAATAAGAAATTAAAAAAGACTGTTGGAACTGAGCTCAGGGTAGGTAAATGTTTTTGTGACCTCGGGCACATTGCTATTCTCAGATTTGGATGTAATGAGTTTGCTGATGGTATGGTTGTCCATTTCTTTATCCGGAAATGGTTGCAACAAAGATTGTATTTGCTCTTTGGAAAGATCTTTCTTAAGCCAATCCTTATATTGATCAGGCTGTAAAATAACCGGCATTCTTTTTTTAATATTATGAATACGGGCCATCATGGGATTGGCATCGGTGGTGATGATAGAAAAACTGTTGATGAGTTCCCCGGTTTCTTTATCAGTCCAGGAAGAATAGATGCCGGCAAAACAGAAAAGTTTGTGATCAGTTAAATAAATATGATGAGGGTATTTTTTCTTTTGAAAGTCCATCCATTCAAAAAAACCATCAGCAAGGATCAGGCAGCGGTTTTTGGTAATAGAATTACAGAAAGAAGGTTTTTCAAAAATGGTTTCACTTCTGGCGTTGAGGGTTTGGGCCCGGAGCTTATCAGCATCTGATTTACTCTTTACCCAGAAAGGAATAAGGCCCCAGTGCATTAACTGGATTTTTCTTGGTTCCTGCATGGTAACAACAGGCATCTGTAAAAAAGTAAAACCGTCAGCATGATAAACCGGCTGCCATCCTTCAGGGTCATCCCAGTCTGCATGCAATTGCAGGGCTATCTCGGTTCTTTCTTTTGTAAGAGAATAATGAAAACACATGATACCAATGAGCTGATTTGCTGATATGCAAATTAGTAAATGAAAATAATTTTATGGAAGAAAATACAGAAAACTATTTTGCTGGCCGGGGTGCCCAGTTTAATACAAAGAATCGTTTCTTAAAACATCATACAGAGAAACAGCATGTGGAAGCCATTGATGATTGGGAAGAACCGGATGTGCCGACTCAGTACTTAGAGCAGGAAAGTAAAACGATCGTGAATAAAGTGGATAGTCCGGATGTAGGCATGGGATACAGCATGAATCCTTATGCCGGATGTGAACATGGATGTATTTATTGTTATGCCAGGAATGTACATGAGTACTGGGGCTATAGTGCCGGTCTGGATTTTGAACAAAAAATAATTATCAAGAAAAATGCAGCACAACTGCTTCGTAAATTTTTGATGCATCCAAAATGGGAAGGAACACCCATCATGTTAAGTGGAAATACGGACTGTTATCAACCTGCTGAACAAAAATATCGTCTTACAAGAGCCTTGCTGGAAACCTGCAACGAATTCAATCAATCGGTGGGTATCCTCACTAAAAATTCATGGATACTGAAAGACAAAGATGTGTTACAGGAAATGGCAAAGAAAAAAATAGTATCTGCCATGGTTTCAATTACTTCTTTTGATGAAAATTTAAGAAGAGTGATGGAGCCAAGGACAACTACTGCAAAACAAAAATTTAAAGTGATTAATGAATTGAGTTCGGCAGGGGTTCGTATGGGTATTATGATGGGACCCATGATTCCTGGTTTGAATGAACATGAAATGCAACGGATCATGAAAGCAGCCAGGGATAACGGAGCCACCTTTACAGCTTACACTTTTATCAGGTTAAACGGGGCTATTAAATTCCTGTTCAGGGATTGGTTATATAAAAATTTCCCAGACAAAGCAGATAAGGTCTGGCACCTGATAGAACAAAGCCATGATGGAAAAGTAAATGACAGCCGCTGGGGTGTGAGGATGCGTGGCGAAGGAAATATTGCAGACCTGGTAGCACAGCAATATAAAAAGTATGGAAAGCTATATGGAATGAATGCAGAAGAATGGAGTTTGGATACCAGTATTTTCAGGAGGCCGGGGCAGCAGGGGAAGTTGTTTTGAAGTAAATTAGTAAATCAAACCTTCCAATATGAAAAAAAAGGTACAAAAAATGATGCTTGATCATTCGAAAGCTAAAGTTCTATTATTGAAGAAATATTTCGAAAAATATCTCAACATTATTGCTAATGATGGATATACTCAGAAAATCAATGTTTTTGATCTCTTTTGTGGAGAGGGGATCTATGAAAATGAAGGGGAGGGAAGTCCTTTAGCAATATTAAGAACTTTAAAGGACTTACATTTTATTAATAAAGCAAAAAGCAAGAACATAATAAAAGTTGATTTATACTTTAATGACAAGGATGAATTTAAAATTGAAAAACTTAGAAATATTATAACCGACAAAAAACTTCATTATGAAAGTTTTGGTAAGATTACATTTAGAAATAAGGACTATAAGGAAATAGTTAACAGCCTTGCTGCATACATTCAAAGTTTGAAAAATGAAAAAGCATTTATTTTTATTGATCCTTATGGGTACAAAGAAATTAGGGCTAGTGAAATAAAAAAACTATTGCAATCCAAAAAGTCAGAAGTTCTTCTTTTCTTACCTACACAATTTATGTATAGGTTTAATGAAAAAGGAACTCCAGAAGCACTACTTCAAATTATAGAAGAATTGGTTGATTTGGATAAATGGAGGACTAATAAATCTGTTTATCAATTTATTGAACAATTTAAAGAAGGTCTAAAAGACTATCTAGGAAAAGGTTTTTATGTTGATACTTTTACAATCGAAAAGGATCCAGCAACCGTATTTTGTTTATTTTTCTTTTCGAGTCATATAAGAGGCTTTGAAAAGATGTTGGAAACAAAATGGCAAATTGATGATGATGGAGGGAAAGGATGGAGTTATGAAAAAACTGGAAATTTGTTTTCAGGAGTAAAAACAAATCCATTAGAACAAAAATTGACTAACTTAATTTTAGGTGAAAATAAGGTGTATAACGGGAAGGTTTATGAATTTGCTTTAAGACACGGATTCTTGCCAAAGCATGTAGTAGAAGTTTTTTCATCACTACAAGAAAATAATAAGCTTAAAGTTTTATCTGATTATGAGGAAAGAGTTAGAAAAGGGGCTTTTTATATTAGTTATGAGAATTATAAAAACTTTCCAGAAAAAGTTTACTTTGAAATAATATAATTATGGCACAATCTTCAATTGAATGGACTGAAATGACCTGGAATCCTACAACCGGATGTGACAAAGTTTCTGCCGGATGTAAATATTGTTATGCAGAAGTCATGTCAAGACGTTTACATGCTATGGGAGTAGAAAAATATAAAGATGGTTTTGAACTTAGAATCCATGAAGACGCATTGAAAATTCCATATTCCTGGAATAAACCAAAGGTTGTATTTGTAAATTCCATGAGCGACTTGTTTCATAAAGATGTTCCTTTATCATTTATTCAAAAAGTGTTTGATGTAATGAATAATACTCCACAACATACATATCAGGTTCTAACAAAAAGGGCTGAGAGATTATATGAGTTGCATGAAAAACTTAATTGGACAAGTAATATATGGATGGGAGTATCTGTAGAAGATGAAAGAGTAAAAGACAGGATAGATTTTCTGAGAGAAACAAATGCCAAAACAAAATTTCTTTCTTGTGAACCTTTGATTGGGCCACTTATGAATCTGAATCTTGATAGAATTCAATGGACAATTGTCGGGGGAGAAAGTGGAAGAAAAGCAAGACCCATGAAAGAGTGGTGGGTATGGGATATTCGGCAGCAGTGTGCAGATCAGGGTGTAAATTTTTTCTTTAAACAATGGGGCGGAATTAATAAAAAGAAAGCAGGCCGAGAATTAGGGGGTAGAACATATGATGAAATGCCAGCTCACACTTTCACATAGATCTTCTTCTTATCCATCCAGTAACAGATAGCCCACATAAAAGTGATCACACAAATTGCATAAAGTAATGAGCCATTCTCAGGAGTGCCTGGCGTGTGAATTAATACTTTTTTATAAAGCCAGTTCCAGGGATTAACCCCATCTCCCAATCTGATTAATGAAAATCCCTTGGGAAGAAAAGCACTTAGAGCAAAAACAAATAAAGCATTTTTACCAAACACATCAAAGAACCGGCTTAGCCAGCCTTTGGCATTTTTGAATTCGATCAAATAGATCATCGTTGCAATGGTTATTGTAGCCAGACCGGTAGTATAAACTGTGTAAGAACTGGTCCATATTTTTTTATTGATCGGGAAAACCATGTCCCAGCAAAAACCAGTAACCAGCATGGCAACTCCAGCTACAAAAAGACCTGTTACCATTTCAAAATTCTTCCCTTTCTTTTGAATATAATCTCCAACCATATAACCAAAAATCACCTGGACAATAGCTGACATCGTACTCATCAGCCCTTCCGGATCAAATGGAATCCCTTCTCCTTTATACATATGGGCAACTCCCAGAATTTGTTTGTCTATATCGGTTCCAAACCATCCTTTCAGACTAAAAGGATCAACAGGATTCCCTATGTATGTAAGCAACCAGTAAACCATTAGTATGACTAATCCTATGTAGAATGATTTGCTGAGTTTGAAATAATAAATAATTACAGAAGCAAAGAAATAACAAAGAGCAATCCTTTGTAAAACACCCAATACCCTAACTCCGCTTTCGGGATTGTTTGGATCTACCCACTGGCGAAAAATCAATGAACCATCAACCCATTTAAAAAAAGGCCACCAGTTCAGAAATAATCCGATTAAAAAAATCAAAGCTGTTCTTTTAAGAATTTTTTTCCAGAATGTTATATCTCCTCCTGCTTCAAGTTTTGGCATTACAAATGAAAGTGCATTGCCAACTGCAAAAAGAAAAAATGGAAAGACCAGATCAGTCGGTGTCAATCCATGCCAGGGTGCATGTTCCAGCGGGGAATATATATGGCCCCAGCTTCCGGGATTATTAACCAGGATCATCAGGCATACAGTGGCACCACGAAAAACATCCAAAGAGTAAAAACGTTGATTCAAATGAGGTCGATTTGGAATAAAATAGAAATTATAAATCAGGCGAAAAGCTACTAATTATTTTTTCCGCAGAATAAATACTTATTAACTCGTGGGGATAATTCACTCAGAATCTGTCCATTTTACTATACATCCACTCACATTTACTCCTATATTTGTAACCGGACCAAAAGCCCTGGTTTTGGTTACTAAGTAAATTCAACTCAATGATTACCGGTTACATGAAAACTTTTCTATGTGACTGAGATGGCGAAGCCATAAAAAAAACTAAGTGGGAACACGTAAATGGCTGGCCGTATATACACGGCCAAGATGGGAAAAGAAAGTAAACCAGCTTTTAGAAGAAAAAGGAGTAGAGAGATATTGCCCGTTGAATAAAGTTCGCAGAAAATGGAGCGACCGGATCAAAGTGGTAGAAGAACCATTATTTAAATCTTATGTGTTTGTAAAAGTGAATGATGATGACCGTACAGAAGTGAGAATGACTCCGGGGGTGATCAATTTTGTTTATTGGCTGGGAAAACCTGCTATCATAAAGGAAAAAGAGATCAACGCAATCAGACGATTTCTGGATGAGTATGAAAATGTAGAAGTTCGGCAGATGGATATTAAAATAAATCAACGGGTAAAGATCAATGCTGGCCCGATGATGGAACAAGAAGGAAAGGTGCTCAACATAAAAAATAAAGCTGTAACAATAGCTATTGACAGTCTTGGGTATATTTTAATCGCTACGATTGATAAAAGAAAATTAATTTCGGTATAGTTATAAATGTACCGGGTAATGAAATGTTTTTTTGAAATTCTTAAAAGCTTCTAAAAAAATAACAATATTCTGATGAAATCAATTTTTGGTTTTTCATTACTGGTCATAACTATGGGCATGATCAGTTCCTGCGGTACTCAATTTAAACTTCCAAATTACCTCGAGAATTTACAGGACTCTGCAACATTAGATACATTTTCATTTCCGGAACCAATAATTCAAAAAAACGATATCCTGTTTATTAATGTAAGCAGCGATGATATTGATCCATTAGCACTGGCACCATATAATGTTTCAGTCGGATCAGGGGGTATGATAGGTAATAATCCAACATTGATGGGTTTTTTAGTAAATCATAAAGGGGAAATAGAATATCCAAGAATTGGCGTAATACAAACTGAGGGATTGACAAAAGCACAATTAGCAACAATTATTAAAGGTAAATTGGAAAAATACCTGCAAAACCCGGTAGTCAATATCCGATTTTTGACATTCAAAGTTATTGTCTTGGGTGAAGTTGCAAACCAGGGATCAATTTCCATTCCCGGAGAAAGACTTACGATTCTGGAAGCTATTGGTTTGGCTGGTGGCGTTACCTGGACTGGCAGAAAAGAGAATGTAAAAGTGATCAGGGAGACAAATGGTGTAAGAGAAATGGGTATAATTGATCTGACATCAAAAGATCTATTTAAATCACCTTATTATAATCTGCAACAAAACGATATTTTAATGGTTGATTTGAATCGTAGAGGTAGGGTAACACAGGATCAGCAATACACGATGTCAAGAATCAGCTTTGCGGTAGGACTTATAACTACTGCAGCAGTTTTAATATCTATATTTAAATAGTTATTTACTAATTTTTTCAAATTGGATACACAACCCAACAAGTCCAGCGATCTGGGAAATCTTACAATTAAGGATATATTTTTTAAGTATGTAAGATTTTTACCGGTTTTTCTTGTATCAGTTTCTGTTTGTTTATTAGCAGCCTATTTATATTTAAGATATACCACGCCTATTTACAGGGCTGTCGGAACGATTTCTTTTGTCAGTGAAAGTAATCGTGGTGATAAATTTGAACAGATATTTAAAGCCAATCAAACAGAAGATATTCTGGCTGAAATGGAAATCCTTCGATCAACTTCATTGATGGAGAGGGTGATCAATAACGCTGGCATGCAAACAAACTATAGCGCTGTCGGAAAGATAAAATCACTCAATATATATAAGAGCTGTCCTTTCAGGCTTGATATTTTTGAACTGACCGATTCTGCACAGTTTTTTTCAATGGCAATTGACTTCGAAAATCAGACTGATTTCAAAATTAATAACGAAAAGCAAACATTTAAAATCGGCCAGGTATTTAAGAACGCAAATGGAGTATTCAGATTATCTAACCCGGACAATAGTTTCATAGGGAAAAAATATAGTGTAAGCTGGACGCCTGCTGCTATGCTGGCTCCTGCATATGCTTCAATGATCAGGGTATCTCCTAAAGTTGCTGGTTCAATGATCTATAATATTAGCATTGATAATACAAGCCTTTGGTTGGGATCAGACATAATTAATAACCTGATTGATGAATACAGGGTCGCCAATATTGAATACCGGAACATTACAACAATGCAGACCCTGAATTTTATCAGTGACCGTATGCAATTACTGGAAAGGGATTTGGATAGTGTAGAAAGAAGACTCCTCGCTTTTAAACAGTTTTATGATATTATAGACATGGAGGAACAATCAAGGCGATACTTTGAAAAAATTGCTGAAGCGGATAATGTCTATAATGTTTACAGGATGAATCTTAAAGTAGTTGAGCTGATAGAAGAATATCTTTCAGATAAAAACAATTTATTTGAAAAAGTTCCTTCTTCCTTGGGAATTGAAAACGAGGCTTTTCAAAAATTGGTGGGGGAATACAATTTAAAAGTTGCAGAAAGAAAAAACCTGCTGGATGCCGGTACAAAACCTGAAAATGTGATAATTAAAAACCTGGAGAATCAAAGCCACGAAATCAGGTTAGCAATTTTTGAGTCACTTAAAAATTCAAAAAAATTATATGAGACATTAATAAATGATGCTACCAACATAGGGGGAACAGCACGTTCCGAATTAAAGTTTCTGCCACAACGTGCAAAAGAACTTCTGGAGATCGAGAGAGAAAAGGATATTAAACAGCGACTATACAACTTTTTATTGGAGAAAAGGGAAGAAACAGCCATGTCGAAAGCTTCAACTATTCCTAATTCAAAAATTTTAAGTTATGCAGTGGGAAGCACGAATCCGATAAAACCAAACCGCCGGGGGATACAAATTTTAGCAATTATCATTGGGATTGGTTTACCGGCCATGTTTATTTTCTTCCTGGAAGTTATTAATGATAAAGTACATACCAGGTTTGATATTGAAAAAATCACATCAGCTTCCATTTTGGGTGAAGTAGGACATTCTTATAGCAGTTCGTCCATGATTGTAAGTAAAACGAACAGATCAATGGTGTCAGAACAATTCAGGATAATCAGATCCAATCTTCAATATGTATTAAACAAGGTTGAGAAACCGGTGATCATGATCACTTCTTCTTTCAGCGCAGAAGGTAAATCATTTATAACTACGAATATTGGCGGTGTAATGGCATTGGCAGGAAAGAAAACTGTGATGCTGGAGTTTGATATACGTAAACCAAAATTGTTTTCCGGTTTAAATCTGTCTTTTAAATCAGGTATAACCAATTTTTTGGTTGGAAAGACCGAGTTGGAAGAATTACCGGTAAAAGTTCCGGGCTTTGATAATTTGTATGCTATTAGTTGCGGTCCGGTTCCCCCTAATCCATCAGAGTTGCTTCTTGATTCAAGAGTGGAAGAAATGTTTACCTGGTTAAAAGAAAATTTCGATGTAGTTATAATGGATACTGCTCCGGTGGGTATGGTAAGTGATGCTATGACTCTAGGAAAATTTGCCGACTCAACGTTATATATTGTTCGCCAGGGGCACACATATAAAAAGCAGATTGCATTAATTGATGAGTTTTATGAAGAACAAAGACTGCCAAAAATTTCAATAATACTTAATGATATTAAGATCAAACCTGGTTACGGTTATTATGGTTATGGAAGATATGGATATGGATATGGTTATGGAGGAGGCTATTACGATACAGATAATGATACGGATGTTTCTAAATCAGCTATTGCAATAAATAAATTCAAGAACTTTTTTAAAAGAAGAAAAAGGTAAAATCTCATTTACACTTCTCACAATCTCAATGAAAATATTAATTACAGGAGGAGCAGGATTTATTGGTTCTAATCTTGCAAAAGCTCTTATTAAAGATAAAAGGATAACAGCTGTTAAAATACTTGACAATCTTGAAACCGGGAGTATACATAATCTTACTTCAATAAAGAATGATCATAAGTTTGAATTCATTGAAGGAGATATCAGAAACTATGGAATTTGTATTGGTGCTGCTGATGGCATAGAAATTATTTTACATCAGGCAGCACTTGGTTCTGTTCCCCGTTCCATTGAAGATCCAATCACTACACATGAAGTTAATGCTACCGGTACTTTAAATATTTTTAATGCTGCAAGAATTAATAAAGTACGCAGGGTTGTTTATGCTGCTTCATCCTCAACTTACGGGGATCATCCGGACCTGCCAAAAGTAGAAGAGAAAATTGGTTCGCCCATTTCTCCTTATGGCGTAACAAAGTTGATGAATGAGATCTATGCAAAAGTATTTGCTGATCTGTACAAAATGGAATTTATCGGTCTTCGTTATTTTAATGTTTATGGGCCCCATCAAAATCCAGATGGTCCATATGCTGCAGTCATTCCACTTTTTATTAAATCATTTCTTACAAACAGTTCGCCGGCAATAAACGGATCAGGTGAACATAGCAGGGATTTTACTTTTGTGGATGATGTAGTTCAGGCAAATATCAACGCCATGTTTACAAATGAACCGCTTGCTATCAACCAGGTTTTTAATATTGCCAAAGGAGAAAAAACCACTTTGAACAACCTGGTCTCTATTTTAAATGAGATATCAGGGGAAAAAATTATTGCTAATCATGGTTCTGAAAGAACCGGGGATATAAAGCATAGCCTGGCGGATATCAGTAAAGCAAAAAGACTGCTTGGTTATAATCCATCAACCTCTCCTGTTGAAGGATTAAAAAAGACATATAACTGGTATAAAGAGAATCCTTCTTTTTTTGAAAATTGAATTTTAAAAGGAACATATTAATTACCGGGGGTGCAGGGTTTATAGGTTGCCATGTGGTAAGGTTATTTGTAAACAAATATCCGGAATACCGGATCATTAACCTGGATGCGCTTACCTACGCAGGAAACCTGGAGAACCTGAAAGATGTAGAAAGTAAAGAGAATTATAAATTTGAAAAAGGGAATATTCTTGAAGCAGAATTTTTAGATAACCTTTTTCAAAAATATGAAATAGATGGAGTGATCCATCTTGCTGCAGAATCGCATGTAGACCGGTCTATACTTTCTCCACTTGATTTTGTTTATACAAATATATTGGGAACAGTAAACCTTTTGAATGCAGCAAAAAAAAACTGGAGCACTTTTGCTGGAAAAAGATTTTATCATATTTCCACTGATGAAGTTTATGGTTCACTGGGCGAAAATGGCTTTTTTACAGAATCGACTCCTTATTCACCCAATTCGCCCTATTCTGCTTCAAAAGCATCGGCTGATCATTTTGTAAGAGCATATGGAGAAACCTATCAATTACCTGTAGTTATTTCAAATTGTTCAAATAATTATGGACCAAATCATTTTCCTGAAAAATTAATACCACTCCTGATTAATAATATCATTCAAAAAAAGACATTGCCCGTTTATGGGGATGGCCGATATACAAGAGATTGGTTATTTGTAAAAGATCATGCAATTGCAATTGACCTGGTTTTTCATAAAGGGAATATATCAGAAACATATAATATTGGCGGATTCAATGAATGGCAAAATATAGATCTGGTAAAATTGCTTTGCAGGCTGATGGATGAAAAACTTGGAAATTCTCCGGGCACAAGTGAACAGTTGATCAGTTTTGTAAAGGACAGACCTGGTCATGATAAAAGATATGCCATTGATGCTTCTAAGATCAATAAAGAATTGGGATGGAAGCCATCTGTAAGTTTTGAAGAAGGATTAAGTCAAACCATTGATTGGTTTTTAGAAAATAAAGAATGGTTAAAGCATGTTACATCGGGGGAGTAGCAGTTTTATTATAAGAAAATGTATCATCAAAGAAGTTAAGGTTTAGGCTGAAGTTTAAGCTGAGGCTGAGGTTGAGGTTGAGACTGAGGTTAAGAGAGCTGTAAATAATCATTGAAATGCCTTATAATGATTTTACTGAAATGCCGGTATGGCAAAAGGCTAACGAGATTGTTGAAGATATTTATAAGTTGTCGGAAAACTTACCAAAGAGAGAGGATTATGCTTTATGCAGCCAGATAAGGGATGCGGCTATAAGTATAGCAGCAAATATTGCAGAAGGGTTTGGAAGGGGGCATAAAAAAGATAAAATAAATTTTTATTTCTATTCAAGAGGTAGTTGCTTTGAAGTCAGAAGTCATTTAATCAGTGGGAAAACGGTTGGATATTTTACGATAGAACAAATTGAAATTATTGATAAAAAATGTCTAAAGGTTATTGAAGAATTAAATAAAATTATCAAAGGTTTAAGTAGCTAATCTTAACCTTAACCTCAACCTCAATCTTAATTTATTTCATGAAAGGAATCATACTCGCTGGCGGATCGGGCACCCGCTTATATCCTATAACCAAAGCAGTATCCAAACAATTGATGCCTGTATACAATAAGCCGATGATATATTATCCGCTTTCTGTATTGATGCTTGCCGGAATAAAAGATATTTTAATCATTACAACAGCAGAAGACAATGAGCAATTTAAAAGGTTACTGGGAGATGGAAAACAAGTGGGTTGTAATTTCCAATATGCAGTTCAACAAAATCCAAACGGGCTGGCACAGGCTTTCGTTATTGGCGAATCCTTTATTGGTAATGATAAAGTGGCGCTAATTCTTGGCGATAATGTTTTTTACGGTTCTGGTTTAACAAAACTACTCCCCACATTGACAGATGTTGATGGTGGTTGTGTTTTTGCTTATCATGTTTCTGACCCGGAGAGGTATGGTGTGGTGGAATTTGATGAAAACATGTTAGCTATATCAATTGAAGAAAAACCATCAAAAGCAAAATCCAATTACGCTGTTCCCGGTTTGTATTTTTATGATAATTCAGTAATTGAAATTTCCAAGTCATTGAAACCTTCACCAAGAGGCGAATATGAGATCACAGATGTAAATAAAGTTTATCTGAATCAAGGCAAGTTAAAAGTTGCGATTTTGGACAGAGGCACTGCCTGGTTGGATACCGGAACATTTGAATCTTTAAGTGATGCAGGAGAATTTGTAAGGGTAATTGAAAAAAGACAGGGCACTAATATTGGATGCATTGAGGAAATTGCATACAGGAAAGGGTTTATTACAAAAGAAGAATTAAAGAAAATTGCAGAAACATTACGAAAAAGCGGATATGGAGAATATTTATATTCTATATCAGAAAGATAATTGTAAAATTAAATGAATGAATTGATAGCTAGTCCTGTTATTCCGTCTTCCAAAACTAAATTAGTAGATGAGATTGATTCTGACGATATAGTTAATCTTTATAAAAAAATCAGGCAAGTTGACGTAAGAAGGTTTTTTAACGGACATGAGAAAATAGAAGTAAGGGAATGTGAGAAATCCGGTTACCGTTTTTATTTTCCTTTTTTTACCGCAGGGGATAGTAAATTTTATGAAGAGATGCATGTTTCAGGTGACTATTACAGACCCTGGAGCTATGATCATCAATTGGCATATGACACAATTAAAAATGATGATGTAGTCCTGGAAATTGGATGCGGATCGGGCATGTTGTTAGATAAGATCCGGGAAAAAACCAAAAATGTTTCGGGCCTTGAGTTTCATCAAACAGCAGTTGAAGAATGCCGAAAGAAAGGTCTGGAAGTATTTAATGAATCTGTTGAGGCGCATGCAGAAAAAAAAAATGAGTTTTACGATGTTGTTTGTATAATGCAGGTATTAGAACACATTACTAATGTTCATGATTTTCTTTCATCAGCAATCAAGGTCTTAAAAAAAGGTGGCAAACTGGTAGTAGGAGTTCCGAATAACGAACCTTATTTCCGGCGATTTGATAAATATGAAATATTTAATTTGCCACCGCATCATATGGGTTTATGGAATGAAAAAGTGTTTCTGGCTATTCAGGAAACATTTAAGATCAGGTTGATAAAAGTTCATAAATCAGAGGAAGCAAGAATATTTGTTGATGCTTACTTAAGAGCAAAATATTGGTTGAATATTAAAACACTAATTCACCACCACACATTTGCTGAGCACCTTAAAATGATGCTATTGGGATTCGTAACAGTTCCTTTAAGTCTATTAAAAAAACTTACAGGAGGAATTCCTGGTGGGTATATAGGCGTAGTTTATACAAAAAAATAATTTTTTCTCTTATAGTTGAATTCATATTCCAGGTTGCGAGTTAATTAAAATAGTTAAATGAAAATTCTAATTACAGGCGGTGCCGGATTTATAGGTAGTTCTTTAAGTGAATATCTTTTAAATAAAACAGACGCCCAGGTTGTAGTGGTTGATAATTTTCTTACGGGCAGGCAACAAAACCTTCCTGTTTCAGATCGGTTTAGGTTTATAAAAGCTGATGCAAACCAGTTTGCTGATCTTGCATCAATCTTCCAGACTTTCGGGTTTGATTATGTATATCATTATGCGGCTGTGGTTGGTGTAAAGCGTACTCTCGATAATCCGGTATTGGTATTGGAGGATCTCCAGGGTATTAGAAATGTGCTGACGCTGTGCAAAAACACCGGCATAAAAAGAGTTTTTTACGCATCTTCTTCTGAAGTGTATGGTGAACCTGTTCATTTGCCGCAACACGAACATACCACTCCGCTTAATTCAAGATTGCCTTATGCAGTTGTAAAGAATGCGGGGGAATCATTTTGCAGGTCCTACTACCAGGAATATGGATTAGAATATACCATTTTCCGTTTCTTCAATACTTACGGACCAAAGCAAAGCCCTGATTTCGTGATTTCGAAATTTATTGATGCAGCATTGGAAAACAAACCCATGACAATTTTCGGTGATGGACAACAAACAAGGACTTTTTGTTATATCGATGATCATCTTGAAGCGACAGTAAATTGTTTGTTGAAAAATAAATTTGCTGATGATGTTGTGAATATTGGAAATGATATTGAGTTTACTATTTTAGAATTAGCCAAAACAATAAAAAAAATTACAAACTCAAAATCAGAAATCATACATCTTCCGGCTCTGGAAGAAGGGGATATGACCAGACGACAACCAGATATTGGAAAAATGCAATGTTTACTGAACCGGCCATTCATTACTTTGGAGGACGGACTAAAAAAAATAGTTGAATCTAAAGTGAAAAATTGATATCAATTTGAAAATAAATTCATTTAAACTTTCATGAGTAAAAAAGCTTTGATAACTGGCGTCACCGGACAGGATGGTGCATATCTGTCAGAATTATTATTAAAGAAAGGATATATTGTTCATGGTATTAAGCGCAGAGCTTCTCTATTTAATACAGATCGAATAGATCATCTGTACCAGGATCCGCATATTACACACAGAAATTTTATTCTGCATTACGGCGATCTCACAGATAGCACCAATATGATCCGGATCATTCAGGAAGTACAACCGGATGAAATTTATAATCTCGGTGCCATGAGTCATGTGAAAGTTAGTTTTGATACCCCGGAGTATACTGCAAATACGGATGGTATTGGTACATTAAGAATTTTGGAAGCTGTTCGGTTATTGGGACTGATTAAAAAAACGAAAATCTACCAGGCTTCTACATCAGAGTTATTTGGATTGGTACAGGAAATACCGCAAACAGAAAAAACGCCATTCTATCCCCGGTCGCCTTATGGAGTAGCAAAAATTTATGCTTATTGGATCACGGTAAATTACAGGGAAGCATACAACATGTTTGCCTGTAATGGAATTTTGTTTAATCATGAAAGTCCCATGCGTGGTGAAACATTTGTAACCAGGAAAATCACCAGGGCAGTAGCGCAACTTGCATTGGGGGTAACAAAAAAACTATATGTTGGTAATCTGGATGCCAGCCGTGATTGGGGGCATGCAAAAGATTTTGTAGAAGCCATGTGGTTGATGTTACAGCAGGATGTTCCGGAAGATTATGTCATTGCAACCGGGATAACCACGAAAGTCAGGGATTTTATTAAAATGGCATTTCAGGAAGTTGGCGTAGAACTTGAATTCAAAGGAAAAGGAAAAGAAGAAAAAGGAATTGTCAAATCCTGTACTGATGAGTTTGCATTTAAAGTGGATCAGGAAGTTGTTGCGGTAGATACCAATTATTTTCGTCCTACAGAAGTTGATATGCTTATTGGAGATGCATCCAAAGCAAAACAAAAGCTCGGATGGCAGCCAAAATACACTTTGAAAGAAATGATAAAGGAAATGGTAGAGCATGATGTAATGTTTTTCCGAAAGCACAAGCTGCTGCTAGAAGCAGGTTTTCATGTATTGCCGCAGCAGGAATGATAGCTGAAGTCAGAGAACAGAAGTCTGAAGTCAGAGGTCAGAAGTCTGATGTCAGACATTTATAGCCCATTAAACATTTAAACTTCTGACTTCCGACTTCATACTTCTTAATATTTAACTTTGGAACCAGATAGTAAAATATATATCGCAGGTCATCGCGGAATGGTTGGAAGTGCATTGTTAAGAAGGCTGGAAAGAATGGGATTTAGGAATTTTATACTCAGAACATCATCCGAACTTGATTTAAGAAATCAACAAGCCGTAGCTGATTTTTTTTCTCTGGAAAAACCGGAGTACGTTTTCTTAGCTGCCGCCAGGGTTGGCGGGATACTTGCAAACAATACTTACCGGGCAGATTTTTTATATGAGAATCTTCAGATACAAAATAATGTAATACACAATGCCTGGAAAACTGGTGTAAAAAAATTATTGTTTCTGGGATCATCCTGTATTTATCCAAAGTCGGCACCTCAACCAATAAAAGAAGAATATTTGTTAACTGGATTGTTAGAACCATCTAATGAGCCATATGCTATTGCAAAAATTGCAGGAGTAAAAATGTGCGAAGCTTACCGAAGCCAGTATGGGTGTAATTTTATTTCAGTAATGCCCTCGAATCTTTATGGACCAAATGATAACTACAACCTGGAAAACGCTCATGTACTTCCGGCTTTGTTAAGAAAATTTCATGAAGCAACAATTAATAATCAACCCGAAGTAATTGTTTGGGGAACGGGCAAACCACGGAGGGAATTTTTACATACAGATGATATGGCTGATGCCTGTTTGTTTTTAATGAATAACTATAATGAAGCAGGGTTGATCAATATTGGAATGGGTGAAGATCTAAGTATAAAAGAGTTGGCTGAGATGATCAAAGAAATTACAGGTTATGAAGGAAAAATAGTTTTTGATACATCAAAGCCGGATGGAACACCAAGAAAATTGTTGGACGTATCGAAACTGAATTATTTGGGTTGGAAAGCCAGAATAAATTTGGAGAGTGGAATTCAGGAAGTATATAGAAAAAAATTTGTGGAGTAATTAAGTAGCAATTTAGATAAATGGCTTTTGAAACTTATATAGAACCCGGCCGAAGTGAAAAAAACTACTGGAAAGATCTCTGGCGATACCGGGAGTTATTTTATATTCTAAGCTGGCGAGATATAAAAGTTCGGTATAAGCAAACTATAATTGGTATTGCCTGGAGTGTAATCAGGCCCTTGCTTGCCATGATGATCTTCACTTTTGTTTTTGGTGAGATAGCTAAATTTCCGGCGCCGGATGGAATAAACTATGCCATTCTTGTTTTTGCAGGTTTATTGCCCTGGCAATTTTTTGCAACCGGCATGTCTGAAGCCAGTAATAGTTTAATTGGAAATGAAAGACTGATATCGAAAGTTTATTTTCCCAGGATGAT
>CAZOOT010000046.1:0-22515 GCA_964581455.1 uncultured Chitinophaga sp.
GTTCCTTCCTGTGTATAATCTATTCCAAACATCGGTATACCTGTCACAATCTTTAATCCTTCTACATTTTTCTTTGAACTTCTTACAACATTAAAATTCTTTACATCTTTTAGCTTAACTCCTTTTGGTATAGCTAAACCTGAGGCCTTTGATGCAAAGTCGCCATACTTGCCCGACTTGCCAGTTTTTTCATGATAAAGCATTCCTGCTTTCGTAGTTATTTCTTCAGCTGGTACAGTCCATGTTTGAGCTGCAGCTTCTATCAGCATGTGTCGTGCAGCCGCACCTGCTTCACGAAGTGGTTTCCAATACATCCTTATTGAATTACTTCCACCCGTGAATTGCGGTCCTAATTTCACATTGTCATGAGGGCCCATTTCTACATTCACTTTTTGCCAGTCTACATCCAACTCTTCAGCTACGATCATCGGGAGTGAAGTCATTACATTTTGCCCGAATTCCGGATTCGGGTTAAGTATCTTGATGATATTATCCGGAGTGATCTTGATATAACCGGTTAATTCATGCCATTGATCCGGAATATCCAGGTTTATTAATTTATCGGTAAGCCCGGTTTCAGACAACCAGTTAAAACTGATCATCAGGCCACCGCCTGCAAGCATAGATGACTTTAGAAAAGTACGCCTGCTATGTGTAGTTTTAATTTTTTCCATTTTTCAATTCTTTGAATTTTAAAAAGGTTTTTTTACAACAATTTTAATTCTGCTTTGCTGCAGATTTAATTGCTTCTTTGATCTTCACATAAGTTCCGCATCTGCATATATTGCCATTCATGGATGCTTCAATTTGTGCATCGGTTGGGTTTGGATTGGTTTTTAATAAAGCAGCAGCACTCATGATCTGGCCGGTCTGGCAATAGCCGCATTGAGCCACATCATGTTCTATCCATGCTTTTTGCACCGGGTGATTGCCATTCGCCGAGAGACCTTCAATGGTGGTGATCTCTTTGGTACCAACGGCCGAAACCGGCAACTGGCAGGAGCGAACTGCAGCGCCGTTCAGGTGTATGGTGCAGGCGCCGCACATGGAAACACCACAGCCATATTTAGTGCCCGGCATATTCAGATGCTCTCGTAGCACCCAAAGAACCGGAGTAGCAGGATCTGCATTTACTTGTTTGTTGCTTCCGTTTATTTTTAAATTAATTATTGCCATAACAGCTTTTTTTAGGTTAATTTATTTTCCAAGTTCTTTTACAGTAAAATGAGATTTTATTCCCATTGGTACAGTATTGAATAGAATACGCCTGATGATATTTAAAGTTAAGAAAAGTATAGTGACTTACTTTTTAAAGCTCTAAACAAAAAATTTTTGACCAAAGCAAATCAATTAGTCAGATTGCCCATGAATTAGGATTTAAATATCGGCAGCATTTTACCCGTTTGTTTAAACAACGGGTTGATAAATCTCCAAATGAATACAGGTCACTGAATTAAGCTGGTCATGCAGCAGGAAAACTAAATAAGAAATTATTATCATTCCATTAATAATAAGGGAAGTCTCTTTAATTTTACGGCTGCATCTGATAATTACACACTAAATGAAAGAAAATCTATCGGAAGCTTCAAGTGAACCTTTGCTAAATTATTTTGATAAGCTTATTCCGTTAAACAAAGAGGAGAAAGAATTGGTAATTGAAAAATTCCATCCACGGCTTTATCGTAAAAAACAATATGTGCTGCAGGAAGGCGACGTGTGCATGCAAATGAACTTTGTAATGAGAGGTTGTTTGCGGATGTATAAAATAGATGAAAAAGGTGGCACGCATATTCTTCAGTTTGCTGCTAAAAACAATTGGATCGCCGATCTTGGCAGCTTTCACACTGAAAAATCTTCAGAATTGAATATAGATGCATTGGAAGATACAATGGTATTAAAGATCAATCGCAATGATCTTATATCCCTGTATATGCAGGCGCCGAAGTTTGACCGCATTTTCAGAGTACTGATTGAAAAAAGCTATGTAAGTATTCAACATCGTTTATTGCAAACGATAAGCTCTACAGGCGAAGACCGCTATCAATATTTTATCGACACATATCCGCATCTTGTCAACCGTCTTTCGCAAATACAGATCGCATCTTTTTTAGGCATTACACCAGAGTTCCTGAGTCGATTACGCAACAAGAGGTCAAAGTCTTAAACTACATCAAGACCATTTCTTAATATAGTTCATTGGATATCCTTCTTGTTCCGGTGGAAATTTGTATTCTTAAATCATTCATCACAATTAAAAAAAATTCTTATGAATACAAAAACAAAAGTTGCAGTTATCGGGTTGGGTAATATCGGTTCAGCAGTTGCTACAAATCTTGTAAAAGGAAACCGTGCAGTTATTATTGCAGACAGAACAATCGAAAAAGCATCAGCACTTTCGCAAAAGCTGGGAAACCTGGCGCAACCTATGGATATTGCTTCAGCTATCAAAGAAGCAGATATCATTGTATTTGCTGTGTGGTTCAATGCAATCAAAGAATTGCTGCATCAATTTGCAACAGAGCTGGAAGGAAAGATAATTGTTGATCCTTCCAATCCTATTGCACCAGATGAAAAAGGTGGCTTCAAAAAAATAATCGGCGAAAAAGAATCAGCAGGTGAGATCATTGCTGGATTGCTCCCGAAAAATGCGAAACAGGCAAAAGTGTTGGGAACATTGGGTGTTGCTTCATTGGAGAATGCAGCTTTTCAAAATCCGGCTAATGTTTTATTCTATGCTACAGATGATACAAGCATCAATGTGGTTATTGAACAATTAATTCGTTACACTGGTTTTGAACCAGTACGTGTCGGTGGCATTGATCAATCGATCCGCATCGAAGTATTCGGTGATTTGCATGAATTTGGAGCGTTGGGTAAAACAGTTACAAAAAATGAGGTGCCACAACCTGCAGAAATATCATTACATTAATTTAAAAAATACAATACAGTCAAATGAAACAAGCAAATATAAAACCACTGCTGATTGCCTTTGGTATGATTCTTTTTTCTTTTACCGCATTCGGTCAAAAATTAAAACTGAAGAACCAGGAGTTTGAATTACGAAACGTTACGGGTTCAATAATCAAATTCCAGGGCAAAAAGGTTTTGAAAATCGAGAGAGATTTAAAAGCAATTCCCTTCGATGTTAATCGTCTTGAGGCAACGGTTGATGAGCCACATTATGCACGACTTGTTGGTTTGGACGACTTTGAAAACGGAATAATAGAAGTCAAAATGTATAGCCAGTTACAAGACCCGGCACCTTACCCCGGCATTGCAGGTTTCATTGGTGTTTTTTTCAGAGTACTGGAAAATGATTCAGCTTTTGAGTCTATTTATTTACGTCCAAAAGTGGGTAGAGTCAATAATCAAATGTTCAGAAATCATGCCGTACAGTATTTTTCATATCCACATGCCAAATTTGAAACTTTAAGAAAGAACTATCCTGCGGGTTCGTATGAAGGCTCTACTCCAGTAGCGCTGAATGAATGGATAAAAATGAGAATTGAAGTGAATGGCGAAACGGCAGAAATGTTCATCAATGACATGAAGTATTCTTCGTTTATTGTAGATAAAATGCTGGGCAAAAGCAAGAAAGGATATGTAGGACTTTATGTAGATATAGGTACCATAGGCTTTTTTAAAGATTTGAAGGTGATCAAAAAGCATTGAAGGTGAAGCAAGACGGAGAGAAGGTGAGAGATATTTAATGTTTACACAGTTGGTGTGTCATATCCGGATTATAAACTTCAGAAGTTCTTCTTACAAATATCAAAATTTTAGTACTCACGGGGTCTGCTTTGAAAATTTTTCAATTCTAAATAGGATTGTGACAGACCCCGTGATACGAAGCAAAATCAATCTTTCATACGCCGGGGTCTCGCAAGTATTTTTTATTTATTGAAGTCACTTCTTTCGTAGACACCGCCGGGACTTAAAATTATAAAGCTGTTTGCTTTCACGCAAACAGCTTTATAGTATCTCTGAAACAATAATCACATTTTTTTAATTGTGGTACTATTAAAATGCTTTTGGCTTTTCAGCCATTGCTGCATTCTTATCCGCATTCTTCACATATTTTTCCAGCCAGGAAAATTGCTCATACAGCAGGTGGAGTAAATTTTCTTTTGCTGCATAACCATGGCTTTCATATGGAAGCTGTACATATTTTACCGTGCCGCCATGTCCTTTGATGGCATTAAACATCCTTTCACTCTGAATGGGGTAGGTGCCGGTATTATTATCCAGCTCACCATGCACCAGCAATATGGGTGTTTTTCTGTCCGCCCGGGGTCTTGCCATTTGAATCAACAAATTGAAAAATTGATGATGGCAGACCCCGTGTTACTTTATCAGAACTACGCCGTTGGTACGGCGTAAACAAGTCAGTTTGAAATCTTGTTTTCTTTGTACCTTGAATATTATGATGAAAAATATCGCATTTTTTTTAAAAGAGCTTTCGGAGAAATTGTGGTTTAGGCCGCTGATATTTTGTTTGCTTTCAATTGCCGCTGCGCTATTGGCTCACATGGCAGATGATAGTTTTATTGTTGATATAGCACCAAACATGGAAAAAAGCTCAGTGGAAGGTTTGCTTTCTACTATATCTGCCAGTATGTTGGTAATTGCCATATTTGCTGTTGGCGCAATGCTTTCTGCCTTCTCTGCAGCGAGTGGTACAACAACTCCCCGGTCTTTTAAACTTATAGTTGCAGATGATGTATCTCAAAATGCATTATCGGTTTTTATCGGTTCTTTTATTTACAGTGTGGTTGCTACTATTGCACTTAAAAACGGCTTCTATGGAGAGGCAGGTTATTTCACGCTGTTTATCCTTACTATTATTGTCTTTGCCTTCGTAATTATTACATTTTTAAGATGGGTGGAAAGAATATCGAAATTAGGCCGGCTAAGTCATACGATTAAGAAAGTAGAAGATGCTACAGCCAAAGCAATACAAATAAGAAAAAACGAACCATTAATGGGCGGAGTCAAAATCACCAACAATCTTAATAGAGAGACTCCTGTTTTTAGCAACAAAATTGGATACATTCAACATATTAATTTGGACCTATTGCAGGAACTTGCCATAAAGGCCGATGCAACTATATTATTGAATTGCATGCCCGGAGCATTTACATCACCGGAAAAACCTCTTGTGTATTTAACCTCGGGAAATACATCAACTTTCACGGAGAATATAGACAAACTGTATAAATCATTTATAATTAAAGACACCAGGTCGTTTCATAATGATCCCCGGTTTGGTTTAATTGCGCTAAGCGAAATAGCAAGCAGGGCTTTATCCCCGGGAATTAATGATCCTGGTACAGCTATAGCGATTATTGGCAGCCATATCAGAATTTTTTCATTATGGCTGAAAGAAGAAGATAATGGGATAATTAAAAAGGTAAAGTATAACAAGATAGAGGTACCCGAAATATCTACGGCAGATATGTTTGATGATGCTTTCAGACCAATTGCCCGTGATGGTGCGAATAATCTGGAGGTGATGATCAGATTGCAGAAAGCACTTACCACTATCTACTATACAGGTTCAATTGCAATCAAAGAACTTGTTATCTCGCATTCCCGGCAAGCATATGAAAGGGCAGAAATTGAAATGAAGTTTAGCAGGGATCTTGAAGTATTAAAAAAGCATTGTGTTTTCAATAGTGGATAGATGATTATTAATATGGGTAAAGTCCCAATTGTCGTTGTTCATCCCGCCTATGGCGGGATAAACACTGACTAACAACTAAAAAAATCTTTACATTAGTACTCCGTTCGGCAGCCGTCACCGGGGACGAATAGATGAAGTCTCCAACAGCACAAATGCCTGTCCGTCAGAATGTGAAAAAACCTCTTTCCCCCATTAATTTTATCTGTACAATTGGTTTTATATCATTGTGGAGCAAATAGATCTGCTGTTCAAAAAGATCAACCGGTTTATTGATAAAAAAACAAATCGCTCATTTTGGTGGAAAATCTTTTTTATAAAGAGGTTTTTCAAAGCGCAGACTACTCTTCTGTAATCCGGTTTCCAGTTTTCAATAGGCTGCATCATCTTTTCAAAACCTAAAATGGATAGTGTTCGTTTGATATTATACACCAGCATGATCAGGTTCATTTCTCCGTTTACCTTTTGTAGTCCTTTCATCAAGGTATACGTATATCCCCATTGTCGTTTGATGGTACCAAATGGATGTTCGCAGATGTTTTGCTTTCGTTTATAATAATCAGGATTGTTTCTGATGTTTGCATTGTTGCGGTCCACTGCATCCTGGTATTCGCTGCGATGTATGATGCGTTTGGGAAGTTTGGTGCAATTTTTTTTCAATGAACAATTTTTACAACCATCGGTGCGGTATGTTTTAAAACGACAGCTCGTTTCTCCCGCATCGCCTTTCTTATTATGCCACGTACCTAATGATGTCAGCGTTTCCCCGGCCGGGCAAGTGTAGCTGTCGTTTTCTTTGTTATAAATAAATTGAGTGCTTAAAAATTCTTTTGCAGATGTTTTACTGAGGGTTGCTCTTTGAATGCTACATAAGTCTCAATGTTATCATCCTGGCACTGCTGCAACTCTGCACCCGTATGATAGCCTTTATCGGAAAGCACATCAAGGGTGTCTTCTTTTTTCAGGTTCATATTTTTTTTGGCCTGTACTGTTGCCCGGTGCAAAGCTTTGCCATCATTGGTACTGGTAGCTTCGGCATGTACCAGTAAATAATGTTTGGCGTCAACAGCAGATTGTGTATTGTAACTTACTTCCACAATATTTTTATTGATGATAAGTGCACGGCTGTCGCTGTCCGTTGTGATTACTTGTTTTTCTTCTGTGTCGTCGAGTTGCTGTTGCAGATTATCGTATTTTATTTTTCGCTCTGCCAATCGTTGCTGCGCTGACTCCACTTCCTCTTTACGATACGATGGTCCGCTGTCATCAGTTTTATCATTGTCCAGCTCATCTAACTCTTTTAAATATTTAACGGCCTTCTCTTCAATCATCGCCTGGTGTTTATCTATCTTTCGCTGATTGTAATTGTTCTTGCTGCTGTTCACGGCCCTGAATTTGCTGCCATCTATGGCAATGGTTTGTTTGCCCAGTAAATTCAACTCATCTAAAAATTGCACATAGAGCTTAAAAAGTTTCTTTAATGTATCACTATGCTTCTTTCTGAAATCGGCAATTGTATGATAGTTGGGAGAAAGTTGCTGCATCAGCCAGCACAGCTCAACATTGCGACGACATTCCTGCTGGAGCTTTCGACTGCTGCGAATCTTGTTTAGATAACCATAGAGATAAAGTTTAAGCAGCAGCTTATCATCAAACCGCGGTACACCACCTGGATTTGCTTTTGATGACCGCTGTTTAGCAGCAGGCTGATGCGCAATGCCAAGCTGTTTTAGATCCAGTTTTTCAATAAAAGCATCAATGATGCGAACCGGATTATCTGTGGAAATGAGATCATCCAAACTGGTGAACTGCATTTGCTGGTGGGATGTTCCTTTTATTATTTGCATGCAGATCAGACAAAGCTTATCGTTCTATTGTTTCGCAGAATTGTTTATTTTTATTCAACATCTGTGGATAGTTTTTTCTCAGACTGACGTTTGAGGCTTGCCGCAGGGCTGGGATTGTTGCTGTGTCCTCTCGGCAACTGAAGCCGATTGAAAAACTGATGATGAAGTTAACAACTAAAAGCCAAATAGAATTACGTCAGCCCAATGCTTTTACCGATGTTGAATTGTCTCGTCCTGAATTTAGTTGACTGGTTTTGGGTAATAATCCTGCTATTGGTTGACTAAGATAAAACATCCTGAATAAGGTTGATTAAAATGTTTTTCTACCGTGTGCTGGCCAAAAATATTTTCGTAGCCCTTCATAGCTAAAGAAAATATTTTGTGCGTTGGCTGTTTTAAGTTTTTTCCATTGTTACCCCCCTTTTTTTGGTTGCTGAATATAATTTTTCCATCTTCTTATTTGTGGTCCTTTCTGTTTGTGTACATCAGCTGGTATCTGCCAGTTCAGACTGCTGTGTCTTCGTTTGTAATTGTAGATAATAATACAGCGGAAGATATGCTGGGTTGCCGAATCAATGTCTTTATAATAGCTTTTGATCAGTTCCGTTTTTAAAATACCGTTGACTCTTTCGGCAATAGCATTTTCCAGCGGATCTCCTGATTGTGTCATGCTGATTAAAGAATGATGTTGTTGTAATAAAGCAACATAATCTGTGCTGCAATATTGAATACCTCTGTCGCTGTGATGCATGACAATGGTTTCCGGAGGTTTTTGCATCAATGCTTTTTTCAGTGCAACAATGGCACTGCTTACTTTCATATCATCGCTTACATGAAAGCCCACAATCTTTCTGGAGTAAGCATCGGTGATCAGAAACAGGTAAGCAAATCGTTCTTTCAGCGGAATGTAAGTGATGTCGGCCACCCATAGTTCATGAGCTTTGAGTGGCGTAAAATCCTTTGCCAGGTTGGGATAGCGGCGAAAGTGATGTTGGCTGTTGGTAGTGTGTACACTTCGTTTCAGTCGCCGGATCAGTAATTTGTTACGGCGAAGCAACTCATAAAAACGATCTCTGCCGAGCAGGATTTGTTGTTGCTCAAAGAAAGGTTGCAGCATGATAAAAAGGTTACGGCCACCACACCTGGGTTGCTGTTTACGGATCAGGTCAATTTGTTGCAGCAACAGTTCTTCATTCACCTGCTGTTGCAATTTTCTTTTTTGTTGTTTGTGAAAAGCCTGCGGGGAATAACCCAACAGCCGGCAAATCGTTTGCAGACTGAAAGAAGGATTAGCCGTTTTTATTTCTCGGACTGTTGGTTGCCAGACTTTTTTCTGATAGGAACATTGAGTTGTTTTTCTGCAATGTTGATCATGGTGTCCAGTGCATCAGCTCTCAGCTTTTCCCATTGCAGTTGTTTTTCCAGCACTGCAATTTTTTGTTGTAAAGCTTCGAAGGTTTGCTGCTGCTCATCGGTTGGTTTTTTCTTCGAACTGTTCATGGCACTAATGTAATACTTCTGCTGTTTTTGGGTAGGTGGTATATTGTGAATGCCCTGGTGAATCGCTACCCATTTGCAGATGGTAGTTCGGCTGATACCATACCTGGCGGCCAGTTGCCGGAAGCCGCATCCCTGAGTTAAATACTCCTGAATAATTTGATTTTTTAAGTCCATTTTTGGTTGATTTTTAGTCAACCTATATCTGGACGAGACACAACTGCCTATTGTTACTACGTCCGCCAGCCTTGCGGCAAAGCCTTTTTGTTATGCCCTCGTGCCGTTGCTCAGACTGCCAATTATTTCTATTTAAAACTCTATTTTCCAACTCAAGTTTGGGATAAAAATAGCTTCTCTGTGTTCATCTACTTTTTGGGTTTGGTGATTATATTGAAAACCCATAAACTCTTTATATTGTGTTGCGTTAATAATTTTGAATGCTATTTCTTGTGCCGAGCTCTTTTTATTTATTTTATAACTAGCCGTAAAATGGCTTGTAAATGCTGTTGAAACTTGTTTGCTAAATGCTTTTGTTTCATCAAATACTACATCTTGATTTTGGGTAGAAAACATGGTGTTAATTGGAGAATAATGGTCGCCACCCTGATAACTCAACCTTGCGTTTAAGCCCAAAACATTTTGCTTGTTCTTCCCCATTGGCCATTCTTTACCAATTAAAAAATTGAAAGCATAATTACGATTGTATCGGGTATCACGCCAGATATTGTCGCCACCTTTGTATTGCGAATTGAAAATTGACCCTGTAATCATATAATAATATCCCTTTGATAAATACTTCTCAAAAGTTATATCCACACCATAGTTTTTACCTTTTCCCGTGTTTTGTAATTTGCCATTGAAGAACCAGTCATTTTGCTGATTGATCATTGAGAAAGAACTATCAGCTATTACGGGAACATCAAATAAGTGCTGATAATAGACTTCCGCCTTCAAGTGCGTAAATTCCGACAGGCTTACATCATAGCCCATTACCAGATGATGCGATTTGGTTAAATCTAAATTTTTATTGATGCTTTCACCAGTATTGTTTTTTACAAAATAATAATTTAATCTTTCTAGTCGGCTGTGTAAGCCATACGCAAAGCTAATTGACTGCGCTGGTTCAAATTGATATTTTAGTCCTAGTCTAGGCTCAATGGTGTAATTGTTGTTTAAAGTAAATAATTGGGTGTTTATCCCTGCATTTATAGTTAGTTTATTATGTAGATTAAATGTAGAATTGCTGTAAGCCGATAGTAAACTACTACTCCCTTTCTCAGTTACAATGGTTTGTAGAGGTGTTCCTATTGGTAAAGCATTTTTCAACAACAAATCATAATTCATATTGGTAAATACAAAGCCAGTTTTGTTAGTATGTTTTGCACTAAGTTTTGAGTTTATGAAAGAGCTTAAAACAAGATTGTAGGTTTTATTATCAACTTTATTTTTTTGGGACGGCGAAATGCTATTGTTAATCCTTGCAGTGCTAAAATCAATGCCATTTATGGTGGAAGCCAATGTTGATTTTACAAACTGTTTTTTGTTCAAGATGATTTTATGGCTAGTGCCAACTGCACCCATGTATTGTTTTACATCCTGGCTTTCCTTGTCAGTATCATACTTCCATTCACTACTATCATTTTTTGCTTTTGCCCCAGACTTATCTATTAAGCCAATGCCCCAAACCGAAAACGTACCGGCTCTTTTAGTAGGAAAATTGAGCTTGAATGATAAGTCCTGGTAATTTGTGCCGCCTGCATTCTCTGGTAAGAGTGGTTCGAGTAAAGTCAACGTAGAATAACGATAATTAAAAAGATAAGATGCTTTTCCGTGTTTTTTAAATGGCCCTTCTGAAGCAATATCAATACCCAAAAGCCCCAACTGGATTGTATGTTCAGCCTTTTTATTATTCCCTTTGCGCATAAAAATATCAAATACTCCTGAAAGCGCATTACCATATTCCGCAGGCATTGCACCCGATAAAAAATCAGAATTTGCTAACAATTGACTACTTAAAGCTGTCAACCCACCACCACCAAATGCACTTAAATCGGCAAAGTGGTTAGGATTGGGTATTTCCACACCTTCAAGTTTCCATTGCAAAGCTTGCGGACTGTTTCCCCTTACCACTATAGCATTATTGTTTATATTACTTGACACACCTGCAAAAGCTGAAACCAATCTTGCAGGGTCGTCAAAGCCTCCTGCATAGCGTTTGGCTTCTTCCACACTCAGCATCTTTGCACTTACTGTAGCAGTTGAATTGATTGGTTGCTCTTTGTTTACTTTTGGTTTTATAATCACTTCAGTTAGCGTTGTAGTGTTTTCTTTTAAAGCAATATTTAAAAAAACTTCCTTACCCGATGTTACCTGTATTTCCTTTAAAATAAGTGGTTCATAGCCAATCATAGATACTTGAATATTGTACCTCCCAACATTTACACCCTGCAAAACAAAATTGCCCAAACTATCGGTTGTAGTTCCAATATTGGTATTTTGGATAACAATATTTACAAAAGGCAATGTTGAATTTGAAGCATTGTCAATTACTGTTCCCCTAATAGTTTGAACAGGTTGTTGAGCAAATACTGAAAGCGAAACAAATAACGAAATGACTGAAAAAATTGTATGCTTATACATATTAGATTGTTTTTTATAAGAGGCAAAATTATAACCTGAGCGAAGCCTGAATGCCCTGCTTTATAACAGTGAACTTGCTGAGTAGATTTAAATAATCCGTTGATAATGAAGACTAATAAGAAGTACTTACGGGTGTATTTATAAAGTGGAACTACTATTTATATAGTCACTTGGAGTTTGATTTACGAATTTCTTAAAAGTGGTATTAAAAGTGGTTTTAGAATTAAAGCCTGCCTGATAAGCTATACCCAAAATAGAGTATTGGTCCAGTTTTGTGCTGAGCAACAGTGATTTGGCTTCCTCAACCCGGTGTTTATTTATAAAATTGAAGAAATTTACATTGAACCCGGTATTAATAATGTATGATAGCTTATGAGTGGATGTTCCAAATAAATCAGCAAGCTTTACCAGGTTGAGTTCAGAGTCAAGATATGGCTTTTGTATAAGCATAAATTGAGTAAGTTGAGACTTGAGTATAGCCAACTCTTCGTCAGTTACGATCTTCTTTTTCGATTCACCAATTGCTGGTTCTTTACTCAGGGATATAATTTCTTCAATAGCGGTCTCTTTAAATGGATAAATTTCCTTTTGCTTCAAAGCGTGAAAAGCAATATAGAAAATTCCAATCAGGTTTATCACATTCATTGTTAAGTTTAATGGCTTTAAACTGTATATAATATTGTACAAGATTATAGCTATGACTATTAATAACAACCCTTTTACAATTTTTTCAAGCCATGATAAATCAATTTCACTAGTTTGAGATGAATAAAACAAAACGACTTTTTGATGCTTTCTGATTTTGAAAAAAGATGCTGTGATATAGAGAAGTGATTGGCTAAGCATTAAGCCTATGAATACGTAGTTGATTTTTTCAGATGGCGATTGGCCATAATAATAAAGTAAAATCAGGTACCCAACAGGAAAAAAAATATGCAGCAGTAGGTTTTTCTTTATATTGAAACCTGGATTGGAATAAAAAACAACGATGAAGTAAAACAAGATAGGTGCAAAGAATTGCAAGCCCCTGAAAAAGAGCTGCCATTTTTGGTTAAGCTCAATGTTGTAAACAAGAAATAATATTTCATCAGCCCAAAATGATGCCCACAGCAAAAAAAATACTCCCATCAGGCGGTTGGCAATTTGGTTTGCTTTAAGTGGATTAGCCAGGCTTAGAAAAGAAAGCAGTATTAGTGAACCAAAGTTAACAATTACAAAAAAGGAAGTCAATTTATCAGCAATCATGTTTTATTTGTTTCTGTGGTCTAAAATAATAATTTTAAATATTATCTCTCTCTAAGGCCTATATACATAGGAACTGAATGTTGGCTGTAGTTTTTACCACGTCACTAAAGGCCAGTAATCTTTTTCAAAATGTAAAGCAATTCCAACATACAATAAATAAGTACACAGTACAATTAACGTCCAGAGTCGAACCATTACATTTTTAAATGTCAAACAACAAAAGCCAAACGCTATAATCGTAACTAATGTAAGGAAGCCTGGCCAGAAGTAATTTATTAAAGCACCAAGTTCTCAATCTCAAAAACTTCGTATTTCAATTGTCGTGGACATATTATGCAGTTCATTTTTAATAAAAAAACGGCAGCAGTTCCTTTCTTAAACCAGGAACTGCCGCCGTATAGTAAATGATATTTTATCTGCTGTAATGAAATTGCATTACATGCCGGTAACCAAAAACTAAAACGTAAAACTATAAACTTTATCAAAACGCTTTCTGCTTATCACCCATTGTATTCTTGTCTGCATTCTTTACATACTTCTCCAGCCAGCTGAATTGTTCGTATAACAAATGCAGTAAATTTTCTTTACCCGCATAACCATGGCTTTCATATGGAAGCTGTACATATTTTACCGTGCCGCCATGTCCTTTGATGGCATTAAACATCCTTTCACTCTGAATGGGGTAGGTGCCGGTATTATTATCCAGCTCACCATGCACCAGCAATATGGGTGTTTTTATTTTATCTGCCGACATAAATGGGCTCATATTATTATATAAATCGGGTGCCTGCCAGTAAGTACGGTCTTCATTCTGAAAGCCAAATGGTGTTAATGTTCTATTATAGGCACCGCTTCTTGCAATACCGGCTTTAAATAAATTGGTATGCGCAAGCAGGTTGGCTGTCATGAAAGCCCCATAGCTATGTCCGCCTACAGCTACCCGGTTTCTATCACCAACACCCAGTTCTGCTAAAGTATTGATGGCTGCTTCCGCATTCATCCGTAGCTGATCCACAAAATTATCGTTGGGTTTTTTGTCTTTATCTGTTGCAACAATCGGCATCTCAGCGCTGTTCAGAACAGCATATCCCTGTGTTACATAAAACAAAGGTGAGCCACCATTTACTAAAGTAAAACGGTGTTCGCTTCCACGTACCTGTGCAGCATCTGCAGCTGAATTAAATTCTGCAGGGTAGGCCCAGATCAATACCGGAAGTGGACCGTCTTTCTTTTTATCATATCCCTTTGGCAGGTATAGATCGCCGGTCAGACTTACGCCATCTTCTCTTTTGTATTTTATTTTTTCTTTGGTCACACCTTCCATCTGCGGATAGGGATTTTTAAAACTGGTCAATTGTACATTACCGGTTTTGCTTTTCAGATTCTTGATCCAGTAATTGGGCATTTCATTTTCACTTTCTCTCCTGGTGATCAACTGCATTTTATCTGCATCAATTACTTTAATAATATTTTCAAAATAACCTTCATCGCATCTCCAGATAATATTCAGTTTTTTTGATGCAAGATCGAATGTAGCAAGAAAAGGAAGGTCTCCTTTGTCTGAAGCGCCGGTACCATTATTCATTAAAAGTTTTGTGCCATTATCAATCAGCATGATCACATCCCTTCCATACTGATTCTTTACTGTTTCCGGCGAACCGGGATTGTTATATGCATCTGTAGTATTTCTTTCAATGATCTTTTCCATTTCTCCGGTAGCAGGATTGAAACGGCTGACAGAAATTGTTTGCTTGCCCCTTAGAATTTCAGTGACCAGTGCAAAATTTGCATTGCCCCAGGATGTGCCGGCATATCTCATTTTTGTTTTAAAGAGTTCTTTCGGAGCAGATGTAAATGGAGCACTGACTGAATACACTGCATCGCGGTATTCCGCTTTGTTTTTTATCAGGCCGCTGTCAAGTGCTTCGCACCAGACAATGGTAGCAGGTTCATCATCTCTCCAGTCAAAATTGCGGGGTACCAATTGTACATTGTCATTTCCGCCGGGTGCAGTTTCGCTGCTGGGCAGAGTGGCTAATTGCTTGATGAGTTTTCCATTCATGTCTGTAATTACAACAGTGGATGGAAACCCGAATGCAGGAACCAGGTAAGAAAATGGTTTATTTATTTTGCGGAGCATCAGGTATTTTTTATCAGGAGAAATGCTGATGCTGCTGTAAATAGACGGTTGCCCGATCTTTGTTTCTACGCCATTGGTATTTTTTACCAGTTGTGTTGTGGCATAAAATTCATAGAGCTTTTCATCAAAGGGATTCTTGATCATGTCCTGGTAAGTGGGGCGTGGAGAAGCCGAACCATAATTTTCCTGCATGGTAGGACCGGTGGGTGCCAGTGGTTTTACAGGTGCAGCAGTTGCAGGTTTTAAAATGGTACGATAGAGCAGGCTGTTGTCGTCGATCCACTGATAGCTTTGCCCGCCGATAACATTCAAAGCGGTTGTATTTATTTTGTTTGCTTTTTGTGCAGCAATATCTATGATATAGAGATCAACTCTTGTCGCAGTAGTATTGATGAATGCGATCTTTTTTTCATTGGGACTAAAACTTACAGATCCTGCCAGCATATTTTCAGGCAGGCCGGTAATTTTAAATTCTTTGCCGGATACAATATTTTTCAGCGAAAAATTATTGATATAATTGCCACGGCTGGGTGAAAAATTATTCGGGTCAATACGTAAACCGGCAATTCTTAGTTCCGGTCTTGCCAGTTCTTCTACTGAAGGATAATTGTTTCTTTCAGAAAAGATCATCCATACGCCTTTATCATCTATACTTACACCGGGAGTTGGTTTTGCCAGCAGCATATCTGCTACATCTTTTGGCGGAAGCATATAGCCGCCATCATCGGCAGCATTAGATTTCGGGCCCTGGGCTAAAATTGAGTTAGCGGTAAATAGAAATAAAAATAAAATTGTACAGGTAGCAAATTTTCTCATATCATTTAGTTTTGTTTGAAGTTAAGAAACTTGTATAATTGGCTATTACCTTTTATGTAAAAATGAAGAGCAATAGCAGAAAAGTGAATTTAAATTATTCTTTTTTGTAAATCACGCCGTCTTTCATTACCAGTTTTACTTTCCATAAATTTTTTATGTCAAGAGAAGGGTCACCGTCAACAGCAATGATATCTGCAAAAAGTCCGGGAGCTATGTTGCCGATTTTATCTGCATAACCAAATATCGAAGCATTCACTGATGTAGCAGACTTTAATACATCAATTGGTTTCATTCCATATTCAACCATCAGCTCCATTTCTTTTACATTTTCTCCATGTGGAAATACACCCACATCACCACCCATGCTGATCATCACACCGGTTTTCAATGCTAAAGCAAAGCTTTTCTTTTTGTCTGTGATGCGTTGAGGATCAGGGTCGATTCCTTTTTTCCAGCCTCCGTATTTTAAAATATTTTCCCCGGCAGAAAGTGTTGGGCAAAGTGCCACTCCTTTTTCTTTCATCAGTTGAAAAACTTCTTCTGTTCCACCATCTCCATGTTCAATGGATGCTACAGCGGCAAGGGTTGCTCTTTTCATGGCTTCAGGTGAAACAGCATGCGTCACCAGTTTTCTGCCGCTGCTTTTTGTTACTTCCACTGCCAGGTTTAATTCATCCTGTGTAAAACTGGGTTGTGCTTCATTATTTATACCCCAGCGATAATCAGCATATAATTTTATAAAATCAGCTCCTTTTCCGATCTGTGTCCTGATCTCTTTTATCAATGCGTCATGTCCATCAGCTACAGCAGCGCCAATTTCATTTTCATTATCTGGTGAAAGTTTTGGTCCGTAGCTTCCGGTGGTTACAATTGCTCTTGTAGAAATGATCATTCTCGGGCCGGGAATAATTCCTTTCCTGATCGATTCTTTTAAACCCACATCATCATACATGGCTCCTTCAGTTCCCAGATCCCTTACGGTAGTAAATCCTGCCATCAATGTTGCTTTTGCATGATTCACGGCTCTGATAGTTCTTTCGGCACGGCTTTCTTTCAGTACCTGGTCGTTCCATGGAATTTCATTATAGGGATGAAGAAATAAATGCGTATGTCCTTCTATCAGTCCCGGCAATAAGGTCATTCCTTTCAGTTCAATGACCTCCGTTCCAGCAGGTAATTTAAAACTCATGGCACCGGCTGCTTCTATTTTATTATTTTTTACCAGCACTACCCAGCCGGTATGCATATTTTCTCCGTCAAATACACGATCAGGTTTCAGCAGCATGAATTTATTGTTGGATTGTGCATTAGTAACCAACAGATAGAATAAGAAAGATGTAAGAAGAAAAAATTTTTTCATATCATAAATTTTAGAGGGGCCAATTAAAACTATAGATTTTATTTGTTTTATATCAAATCTATTTCAATATTTGCAGTGCAATGAAACAATTACAAAACAAATACTGGTGGTGGCATACAATCTCATAGGGGATCTGTCATGTCATTATTATGTAATTGTTTAAACATATTCAGAAGCCCCGATTTATCGGGGTTTATTTTTGCCCCCATCCCCTAAAGGGGAGTAAGGCAACAAATTTTTTTAATCTAAAATTCCCCTTTAGGGGTTAGGGGTGAAATGAAAAAAATAGAATTTAAAACGACTTGTAAAGAAATACTGGCTGATGTCTTCACACCAGTTGGTATCTATCTGCGGTTAAGAGACCGGTTCCGTGATACTGTTTTACTGGAGAGCACCGATCATCATGCAGCTGAAAACAGTTATTCTTTTATTTGTATCAATGCTATTGCCGGCATCGAAATAACCGATAATAACAAACTTGAATTTAAATTACCCGGACAAAAACCGGAAAAGATCGGGATCAGATCCCCGGGAGAAGTACCCCAATTGCTCTGGGATTTTTGCAACAGGTTTGAAGCTGCTGCATCGGAAAAAAAAGAAACCCGTTTTGCACAGGGATTATTTGGTTATACCACTTATGATGCTGTTCAGTTTTTTGAAACAATCAAACTGACAACACCGGATGCCAATGCACCGGTAATTCCTTTAATGCGATATCGTCTTTATCAATATGTACTTGCGTTCAATCATCATAAAGATGAATTGTATTTGCTGGAAAATAATTTTAAAGGTATAGACAGTGAGCTGGCGTTGGTTGAATCGCTGATCCGGAGTAAGGATGTTCCGGTTTATCCTTTTAAAGCAAAAGGAGAGGAGACCACAAACATAACCGACAAGGCATACAAGACCATTGTGAAAAAAGGAATAGAAGCCTGTCATCGTGGTGATGTTTTTCAAATTGTACTTAGCCGCCGTTTTCAGCAATCCTATACCGGCGATGAGTTTAATGTGTACAGGGCATTACGCAATATCAATCCTTCTCCCTATTTATTTTTCTTTGATTATGGCGATTATAAACTGATGGGCTCTTCTCCCGAAGCACAACTGGTTATTCAAAACAGGAAAGCAGTGATGCACCCGATAGCCGGTACATTCAAAAGAACAGGCAATGATGAAAAGGACCAGGAAGCTGCACAATTATTATTGAGTGATAAAAAAGAAAATGCCGAGCATGTAATGCTGGTGGATCTTGCCCGCAACGACCTGAGCCGTGTTTGTGAAGAAGTGAAAGTGTCACACTACAAGGAGATACAATATTATAGTCATGTGATTCACCTGGTGAGTGAAGTAACAGGTAAAACAAAAGAAGGGGCCAATCCTTTTGAGTTAATGGCAAATACTTTTCCGGCAGGCACATTGAGCGGCGCTCCAAAATTCAAAGCCATGGAGCTAATCGATGGATTGGAAACAACCGAAAGAAGTTTTTATGGTGGAGCCATTGGTTTTATCGGGTTTGACGGTTCCTGCAATCATGCCATCATGATCCGCACATTCATGAGTAAGAACAATACATTGACTTACCAGGCCGGTGCCGGAGTGGTAGCGGCCAGTAACCCGGAAAGTGAATTGCAGGAAGTAAATAATAAGCTGGGAGCGTTAAAGAAAGCAATTCATAAAGCGGAGACCCTCTAAATCTCCCTAAAGGGAGACTTATGGTTCATAATAAGTAGAAGAATTTTTTTAAATAAAAAACAATAAAGCCCCTTTAGGGGTTTGGGGTATGAAAATATTAGTTTTTGATAATTACGATTCCTTTACCTATAACCTGGTTCACCTGGTAGAAAAGATCATGCATATCAAAGTAGATGTGTATAGAAATGATCAGCTGCCTTTGGAAAAAGTAAAGGACTATGATAAAATTATTTTATCACCGGGTCCGGGTATTCCGGAAGAAGCAGGTTTGCTTTTACCCTTGATCAAAGAATATGCTTCCTCAAAATCCATATTGGGAGTTTGTCTCGGACACCAGGCAATTGGCCAGGCCTTTGGTGGTGAATTGGTGAATCTGAGTACGGTGTATCATGGGGTGGCGACGCCGATAAAAGTAAAAAGTGAAAAGTCAAAAGCGAAATGCCATTTATTTGATGATTTGCCTGATGTATTAGAAGTAGGGCGTTACCATAGTTGGGTTGTATCAAGAGATAATTTTCCGGTGGATCTTGAAATTACAGCAGAAGATGAAAATGGAATGATCATGGGATTGAAGCACAAGAAATTTGATGTGCAGGGAGTGCAATTTCATCCGGAGAGTGTGTTGACACCGATGGGAGAAAATATTATGAGGAATTGGTTAAACCCCCAAGCCCCGTCCGACCGGGTCATCCGGGCGGGCCCCTAAAGGGGGTTTTAGTGAACTCAAATAAAAGATTTCTTTTTGAGTTGCGGGGTTAATGAATCTTTGATTTCAATTATTAATTATAAAACTAAGTTCCCTTTTAGGGGACAGGGGTATGAAAAAGATTTTACAACTTTTATTCGAACACAAAACACTGTCAAGAGGCCTGGCAAAAGAAGTGTTGGTGAATATTGGCAAAGGAGTTTACAATGAACATGAGATTACAGCCTTCATGACTGTTTATTTAATGCGCAGTATCACTATTGAGGAGTTGCAGGGTTTCAGAGATGCTTTATTGGAACTTTGTGTGCAGCTTGACCTGGGTGAATTTCAAACAATAGATATTGTAGGTACGGGAGGTGACGGAAAGAATACATTTAATATTTCTACGCTTAGTTGTTTTATCGTAGCAGGTGCCGGACAAAAAGTTGCCAAGCATGGAAACTATGGAGCATCATCGATAAGCGGGGCCAGCAATGTAATGGAACAGCTGGGTTATAAGTTTAAAGTGGAAAGTTCAAAGTTGAAAGCTGAACTGGAGGAAGCGAATATTTGTTTTTTGCATGCACCTATGTTTCATCCTGCATTAAAAACAGTGGGACCTATCAGGAAGAACCTGGCCATGCGGACATTTTTTAATATGCTGGGCCCAATGGTGAATCCGGCTTCTCCTGCTTACCAGTTGGTGGGAGTATTTAACCTGGAAATGGCAAGGATCTATAACTATCTTCTTCAGCAAACAGAAAGATCTTTTACCATCATTCATAGTTTGGATGGATACGATGAAATATCCCTGACCAACGATACCAAAGTAATTACCAATGAAGGTGAAAAAATAATGACACCGGCACAATTGGGAAAACGAATGGTGGAGCCACATGATTTACATGGCGGCAGTTCGGTAGAAGAATCAGCAAAAATATTTACCAGCATCCTGAAAGGAGAAGGAAGCTGGGCACAGAATGCGGTAGTAATGGCCAATGCAGCAATGGCATTAAACTGTACGGGGAATTATAAAAATTATGAGGATGCATTTAATGCTGCTATTGAAAGTTTGGAAAGCGGAAGGGCAAACCAGTGTTTGGAAAAATTAATTAGTCTGCAAACCCCCTAAATCCCCCTGAAGGGGGACTTAACAGTACTAAATAAGAAACGGTTTTTTAGATATGAATATACTTGAGGAAATAGTGGCGTACAAAAAGACGGAAGTTGAAAAATGGAAGTCTGTAATTGATTTTTCGATCCTGGAGAAGTCGGTTTATTTTCAGCGGGAAAGATTATCGTTAAAGAAATTTCTGTTGGATGAATCAAAGACCGGCGTGATTGCTGAGTTTAAAAGGAGATCTCCGTCAAAAGGGATCATCAATGCAACTGCGGATGTTCTGGAAGTTACATCAGCTTATACAAAATATGGAGCCTCCTGTTTATCGGTATTGACAGATGAGAAATATTTTGGCGGCCGAAATGAAGACCTGATGAAGGCAAGGGTAAATGAGATCCCGATCTTAAGAAAGGATTTTATTGTGGATGAATACCAGATAATCGAAGCCAGATCAATTGGGGCCGATGTGATATTATTAATAGCTGCCTGCTTAACAGTTGAAGAAGTAAAGCAGTTTGCAGTGTTTGCAAAAAATCTTGGACTTGAAGTGCTGCTGGAATTACATGCTGAAGATGAACTAGGCCATATATGTAAGGAAACGGAAATTATCGGCATCAACAACCGCAACCTGAAGACTTTTGAAGTTGATATAGCCAGGAGTTTGCGAATGGCAGAACAAATCCCGTCTGATAAAATAAAAATTGCTGAAAGCGGCATTAATTCAATGGAAGATGTTTTACTTTTCCGGCAAAACGGTTATAGGGGATTTTTGATTGGCGAAAATTTTATGAAAGAGAAAGATCCTGGTGAGGCATTTAAAAAATTTGTTACCGGGCTAAAGCCCGATTATTAAAGGAGTTCTTAATTGTCCCTGGCATGAATGCCGGGGCAAATATTAAATAATTTACCCTGGCATTTATGCCAGGGATCAAAAAAAAATATAAAACAAAAGGGCCCGGCCCTAAAAAGAAAAAACATGAATATAAAAGTGTGTGGAATTACGCAGTTAAAACAATTGCAGCAACTGGAAGCATTGAATATTGATTTTGCAGGGTTGATCTTTTATGAAGACTCTCCAAGATATATGAAGGATAAACTTTCGGGTAAAGATGTTAAGAGTGCTGATTTTGATATGAAGAAAGTAGGGGTGTTTGTAAACCCGGAAATGATCGATGTGCTGGATGCCATTGATGAGTATGGACTGGACGTGGTACAATTACATGGAGATGAAAGCCCGGAAATGTGTGAGGACCTGAGCAGTGAAGTAGAAGTGATCAAGGCTTTCAGGTTAACACCGGGTGACAAAATAGATATTGACAAACTGATCAAGGACTATGATGCTGTTTGTGATTATTATCTTTTTGATACAGCCGGTTTAAAAGAAAGTTTTGGTGGCACCGGTCAGCAATTTGACTGGGATCTTCTTACAAAAGCAAAGATTGAAAAACCATTTTTCCTGAGTGGTGGTATCGGAGTAGAAGATATAGAAAAATTATTGTTGTTTGAGCATCTTGATTTTTTTGCGGTAGATCTGAATAGCAAGATTGAAAAAGAACCAGGAGTAAAAGATATGGCCAAATTGCTGCAGTTTAAGGTGGGGATGAAGGGGTAGGGCTAAGAGATAAAAAGAGAGAAAGAGGAAAGAAGAGAATCAGCATAGATGAATAGAATTATAGAACGTACAAGAGTGCTCCGAAGGAGTTCCTTCGGAACGACGCAACAACAACTAAATAGCAGTACAAAAGTTTAGTAAAAAATGTCAATAGCGAAATCATATAAACACCCGGATGAGT
>CAZOOT010000047.1:0-22100 GCA_964581455.1 uncultured Chitinophaga sp.
TATGTAGTGGACTCCATGGTATGCCCCGGAGTATGCAAAACTTTAAAGGTTACTTTACCCAGCTTAAATTCTTCACCGTCTTTTGCAATATGGGCTTCAAATGTTGGGTCAGCATTTGGACCGTAAATAATTGGGGCACCGGTTTTTTTTGAAAGATCAAGATGACCAGATACAAAATCAGCATGAAAATGCGTTTCGAAAACATACTTTATTTTAGCATTGTTCCGTTCCGCTTTTTGAATATATGGCTCTACTTCACGTAACGGGTCAATTACTACTGCCTCACCATCGCTTTCTATATAATAAGCGCCTTGTGCAAGGCAACCGGTATAGATCTGTTCTATTTTCATAATAATTATTTTAGATGTTGTAAAGGTTCATTTTTATTCTGAACTGCTCTATGACATAAGTCACAGAGGGATCAAAGAAATAGTTCTTTTAACAGGATATATAGACCCATTATCATCACAAACCAGCCAAATCCTTTCTTTAATTTTTCTCCCGGGATTTTATTACTCAGGCCATTACCGATAAAAATGCCGGCTATGGCCAATAAAGTTACAATGATGAGCAGTTTCCAGTCAATTATATAATGAGACAAGTCACCCAAAAACCCAAATAATGATTTGGAAGCAATTATTATTAAGGAAGTACCTACAGCCAGTTTCATTGGCAGTTTACTGAATAGAACGAGGGCTGGTATAATCAGAAAACCGCCTCCGGCACCAACTAATCCGGTTAATAAACCAACTAGTGTACCCTCCAAAAGTATCATGGGGTAATTAAACTTTTGTTCACCATTTTCTTCGGTTGGTTTTTTACCATTTCTTATCATTGAAATGGAAGCAAAAACCATTAGTAAGGCAAACAAAACCATTAGCAGTATCGGTTTGGTAATGATAAAGGATCCTACAGAAAAAATTTCATCCGGAATTACCGGTACGATAAATGCCCTTGTTGCATACACGGCAGTGATAGAAGGTATACCGAAAATAATTGCTGTTTTGAGGTTAACAAGACCCTTTCGGTATTTGGGTAAAACACCGGCCAGGCTGGTAGATCCAACGATAAATAATGAATAGGAAGTTGCAAGTACAGGTTCTACATTAAACAGGTAAACTAAAACCGGAACGGTAAGGATAGAACCCCCTCCTCCAATTAGTCCAAGTGAAATGCCAATTAAAACCGAAGCTATATATCCTATAATTTCCATTTACAATAATTTGGCTGCAAAAATGAAACATTAGCAATTGTATAATGGTGACAACTGTCACACGACTGTTTAGCTATTTTATAATCTCAATTGCATTGCGGTGTAATTTAACCTTTCCGATCTGTTCCATTTTTTTAAGCAACCTGGAGATCACTTCACGGGAAGAATTGAGGTCTGAAGCAATTTGCTGATGCGTTAGTTCTAAAGTTGTTTTGCCTGTTTCCTTTACCGAACGTTTCAGATAAAATTCAAGTCGTTCATCCATATTCAGAAAAGCTATATGATCAATAGCGGTCAGTAATTCATCAAAACGCCGGCGATAGGTTTGAATAACAAAATGTGACCAGCTTTTATATTTAATCATCAGTTCATCCATCATTTGAATGGGTAACATGATCACGGTAGTTTCTTCCTCAGCCTTTGCCATAATTTCACTGGCTTGAGATTGAATTGCACAGATCATGGAAACTGCACAGGCCTCGCCTGCGCCTATATAATAAATCAGAAATTCACCGCCTTCTTCATTTTCACGGTATATTTTAATCCGGCCATCCAAAACAATCACGGTGGATTTTATGTATTGGCCCGTTCTCATGATCACTTCACCGGGAGCAAATACTTTTTCAATAGCATTTTCTTCTATAACAGCGATAAGCTCAGGTTCAAATTGCGGTAAAAGTTGTTGCAGGTTCATAAAATCAGTTTAATCTTCAATTGCTTTTTCCATCCGGATACTCCTGCTTCCTTTTATCAGGAAATATGTGTTTTCAAATTGTTTTTCTTTCAGCCATTCTTTTACCTGTTCCGAATTTTCAAATGATTGAAAAGGATGTTTGATCTTCAGAAAATCGCCACCAACAAGGATAACATTTTTCCAGTTATAGTTCTTTATCAGGTTAATGATCTGTTCGTGTTCCACAATACTTTCTTTTCCCAATTCGGCCATTGCACCCAAAGCAAGTACTTTATTGTTTCCGGGTGATCTGGCAAAATTTTCAATCGCCAGTTTCATACTGCTCGGATTGGCATTGTAGGCATCCAGTATAAATGTGTTGGAGTCTTTAATCAGCAATTGCGACCGGCTATTGGACGGCACATAACTTTCAATTGCAGAAATTATTTTTTTTTCTTCAACTTTAAAATATTTTCCAACACAAACCGCTGCCAGTACATTGGGTAAGTTATATTCTCCAACCAATTGAGTTTTTATAATTCCTGAAAGTCCGTGGATCATTTTTACCGACAATAATGATTCGTCTTCAATTGCAGTTCCGCTGGTTTCTTCATCTCCGGTACCATATTTAATTATTGTTGAAATTCCTTCGCACATTTTTTGCAAGTAATCATAATCCCACATTACAAAGGCCTGGCCATTGTTATTTCTTAAAAAATCATAGAGTTCTCCTTTCCCTTTTCTGACACCTTCAACTCCCCCGAATCCTTCCAGATGTGCTTTGCCGCAATTGGTAATCAGGCCATGTGTGGGTAATACAATCTTGCAATAACTTTCTATTTCCTTCTGGTGATTGGCGCCCATTTCAATCACTGCCATCTGCGCATCAGCTTTAATTTTTAATAAAGTAAGCGGAACACCAATATGATTGTTCAGATTTCCTTCCGTAGTGTATGTTTTATATGTTGTGGAAAGCACTGTGTGGATTAATTCCTTGGTTGTTGTTTTCCCATTGCTGCCGGTAATTGCCAGAAAAGGAATAGAGAATTGTTTCCGGTGATGTGTTGCTAATTTTTGAAGAGTTGCTAATACATCGTCAACCATGATTACTTTTTCGAGTATTTTAATCCTGGTGCTCATCGGAAGTTTTTCGTCAATAACCACATAAGATGCACCAGCATCAATAGCTTGTTGAGCAAATTCATTTCCATTAAAATTCGGACCTTTCAATGCAAAAAACAGATCGCCTTGTTTCAGATTCCTAGTATCTGTTTGTATAGAGGAGTTTTGTAAATAGATCTTATAAATGTCTTCGATGTTCATAAGCAAAAATAATTGGCATAAAATAAAAACCCCGGATTAAATTTCCGGGGTTTTGTAAGCTTAAAATATTTTTTTTAACGTTTTTGTCTTTTACTTTTTGGCCATATTCCAACTTTGCGGCCATTACCTTCTGTGCTTCCCATACGATCCATTGCACAACGGAAACCAATTGTAGAACTTGCCTGATCTTCCTCCAGATAACGACGTGTGCCGGGGCTAAGCCAGTAAGCATAATCGCTCCAGCCTCCGCCTTTATACACTCTTGATTTATCACTGATCAATGTTGTTATTCCGTATCCATAACTTACTTGTGATAATGAATCACCATCAAGATAATCGATCACATTACCACGCTGATAGTTACGACGATCCCTGCTTTCTGCATCTGTCACATCAGTCATTTTCACACGACCGGTACTGTCTCTGTCAAATCTGACAGTAGGATCATTTGTTGTGGGATCTGCTACAAAAAGTTTTTGGTATTTGTTACCACGGAAAGGGTTAACGTCATCAGTGTCTAAATGCGTAAGTGGACGATAAACATCAGCAACCCACTCATTCACATTACCCGCCATATTGTAGAGACCAAATCCATTCGGGAAAAATGATTTTACATCTGATGTATAAACTGCATCATCATTCAATCCTCCCGCTACACCTGCATAGTCACCATTTCCTCTTTTAAAGTTTGCCAGAAAGGTTCCCTGCCAGCTTCCATGACGTGTATCACGGGTACCACTTGGATTATGGCTCCAGGGATAAATTTGTTTATTCATCGTCAATTCCTCACCACGTTTTCCTTCTTTGATACTGGGTCTTGGATTCTGTGCTAAATAGCCATATGCTGCATATTCCCATTCAGCTTCTGTAGGAAGCCTGTAACTGGGCATCAGAATTCCGTCTTCAAAAGTCACATTTGTTCTTGGAGTACCCTGAGTAGTTTTTAAAGGATTCTTTTTTGAATTGGCTGTTTTGCCCGGTTGAGATGCATATAATCCCAGTAAATAAGATTTTGTTGTAAAATTATCCTGACCTTGTTGTGCCTGAATTCCCTGTTTGGCTGCATATCCTTTTTCAATAAGGATGCCTTCATTGACACGGTCACTACGCCACAAACAAAAATCAGATGCCTGTCTCCAGCTAACACCCACCACAGGGTAATTGTTGAAACTTGGATGACGGAAATAATATTCTACTAATGGCTCATTGTAACTTAATTCATTACGCCAAACCAATGTATCGGGTAAAGCAAAATCAATGATTTCCTGGTATGCAGGATCTGCCTGTGGATCAAATACCCTGTTTAACCAATGAATGTATTCACGGTAGTGTACGTTTGCAACTTCTGTTTTATCTATATAAAAAGAAGGAACAGTTACCCTGCGTGGAATATTATTAAAATCTCCCATTACATCTTCCTCAGTCTGCCCCATGGTAAATGTACCGCCTTGTACAAACACAAGACCTGGTCCGCTTGCCTGTTCTTTGGTTTTGGCAATCTGGTATCCGCCCATGTTTTTATCATTGTAATTCCAGCCCGTAACATCCGACTTATCGTATTTCTTTTTGCCAAAAAGAGATTTTCCTTTACAAGATGCAAGAAGCACAGTGCAGGAGAATAATATCAGTAAGTTTTTCACTAACATAGTTTTTTGCATAAACCTTTGAATTGGAATAAATTTAACGCCAATTGGGACATAATATTGTATCTCAACTTGACTTTATCATCAACATCGATTGCGAATATATGCAGATTAGTAAAAAAATAACGGGACCAGGCTTCTTTTCAAGTTCTGTTTGCCTCAATTTGCATCTATAAATGCTATGATTTACAAGGCTTCCAAACTCTGGCTGTTTATTTCTTTCCTGTTTTGCATGAATGCACAAGGGCAAAGAATCTATAAGCCTGTATCAGTTTTGTCATCTGGAACCTGGGGTAAAATTTCGTTAAAAGATGCCGGAGTTTATAAAGTGGATGTGGCGCTCTTGTCAGGCCTGGGTTTTAATGTTTCCAATTTGTCTTCTTCCTCCATCCGGCTTTTTGGAAATGGAGGCGGTATGTTGAGTGAAATAAATGCAGACATACCCATTGATGACTTACACGAGAATTCAATCCTGATGTTTGACGGAGGGGATGGGATTTTTAATGGAAACGATTATTTTCTTTTTTATGCAAATGGCCCTTACCGGTGGTTTAAAGATTCAGTGAACAAGAGATTTTCTCATCAGAAAAATATTTACGCAGATTCCGCATTTTATTTTCTAACTGCAGGGGGCGTTGGAAAAAGAATAAACTCCTTACAGATAAACAGCCCGGCCACAGTATCTGTAAACTCTTTTAACGAACGGATTTTTCATGAACTGGATACAATAAATATTTTGGGGAGTGGTAAAGAATGGTTTGGTGAAGAATTTGCAAATGCACCGGGAAAATCATTAACAAGAAATTTTTCTTTTTCCTTACCGGGCCTTCAATTTTTTTCACCGGTTACTTTTATTTCAGATTGTATTGCCAGGTCGGTAAATGTTGCCAGCCGTTTTGATGTTCATTTCAATAACCAGTTGGTACAACAAATAAATATTCCCTCAACCGGTGCAGGAATTTATGACCTGTTTGCTCAACAGGTAAGGCAAACCACATCCACCACGCTCAGCCAGGAAAATTTACAAATTACTTACACGTATGTGCCGGGCAGTTTTAATTCCCAGGGTTGGCTGAACTGGTTTGAACTGCATGCCAGGAGAAACCTGTCTGTGCCGTCATCGGGCCGCTTATTATTCAGAGACTGGAACAGTGTGGGAAACAGTGTTTGCGAATTTGTGTTAAGCAATGCAAATAATACTACCCAAGTTTGGGATATTACCGACCCGTTATCACCAGTAAATATTCAGGGAAATTTTTCTCCCGGCGAATTAAGAGTGAAAAATAACGGAACCATGTTGAGAGAGTATATCGCTTTCAACCCGGCTAATGTTTTAATACCTGTTGCATCAGGTAAAGTTCAAAATCAAAACCTGCATGCGGCCCAGCCGGCAGATTATTTAATCGTTACCCACTCCACATTACTGGCACAGGCAGCAAGACTGGCCACTTTTCACCGGCAAAAAAATAATCTCCGGGTTGTGCTGGTTACCACTGAGCAGGTTTTTAATGAATTCAGTTCCGGTACTCCCGATCCTACTGCCATCAGGGATTTCGTAAAAATGTATCATGATAAATTTTCTGCAAGTCAATCAACAAAACTCAGGTATCTTTTACTTTTTGGAGATGCCTCATTCGATTATAAAAACAGGATCAGCAACAACACAAACCTGGTACCAGCTTATCAAAGCAGGGTTTCTTTAGATCCTCTCAGCACTTATACCAGTGATGATTTTTTTGGATTCCTTGATGATAATGAAGATATCAATTCCGGTTTAATTGTCAATTTACTAGACATAGGGATTGGCAGGATCCCTGCAAAAAATTTAGAAGAAGCAAAAAACTATGTCGATAAAGTTGAAGCATATCATCAAAAAGAAAGTTTTGGTTCCTGGCGAACAAATATTTCTTTCATCGCCGATGACGAAGACAATAATTTACATCTCGACGATGCTGAATTGGTGATCGGTACCGCCCTTGCCACTAATCCGATTTTTAATTTTCAAAAAATTTATCTGGATGCATTCCGGCAGGAGAGTGGATCTGCCGGCAGCCGTTATCCATTGGTAAATGAAACCATCAACAACAGGATTTTTAATGGCACTTTAATACTAAACTATATCGGGCATGGTGGAGCCGTCCGGCTGGCAGAAGAAGTAATCATGGACCAGGCCATGATCAATAGCTGGAAAAATCCATCAAAGCTTCCTTTGTTTATTACGGCTACCTGCGACTTTGCTCCATTTGATAATCCCTTTATTAATTCAATTGGTGAAAATATTATTCTCAGGCCCCTTACCGGCGGTATTGCTTTAATGACAACAACAAGGCTGGTTTTTTCATTCAGTAACCGGATCATGAATAACAATTACATGAAGTTTGCTTTAGAACCCGATGGAAACGGGAAATATAAAAGCCTGGGTGAATCTATCATAGCCGCAAAAAATTTCACTTATCAGAATTCCGGTGATATCATCAACAACAGGAAGTTTACATTGCTTGGCGATCCTGCACTAACCCTGGCTTTTCCAAAACTAAAGATCACGACAACTAAAATTAATTCCACTATTGTTCCCGGGTTGGCAGATACTTTAAGTGCTGGTGAAAAAGCAATCATAGAAGGAGAAGTAACGGATAATAATGGTTCAATCATGTCAGGATTTAACGGAACGATCTATCCTGCAGTTTACGATAAACCGCAAACTATAAATACACTGGCCAATGATCCCGGAAGTTTAAAAACCGGTTTTCAAGAGCAGTCAACTGTTTTATTCAAAGGCAAATCCACAGTTACCAACGGAAAGTTCAGTTTTGAATTTAAAATACCAAGAGATATCAATTACCAGTTTGGAAAAGGAAAGATCAGCTATTATGCTGAAGACGGAGTGACTGACGGCAGTGACCTGTTTAAGGATTTTATCATTGGCGGATCTTCAAATACTGCGGATACAGATAAAGATGGACCGGAAATAAAAGCATGGTTGAATGATGAAAAATTTGTGAATGGAAGTATCGTCAATCAGAAACCTGTTCTTATTTTAAAACTTTCAGATTCTTCCGGCATTAATACATCAGGTACAGGCATCGGGCATGATATAACTGTTACTATTGACAATAATAATAATGAGTTTTATACCCTGAATGATTTTTTTGAAACCGATCTTAATAATTACAGACAGGGGATTGCAAGGTTTCAGTTACCCGGCTTTAAACCAGGGCCCCATACAATTAAAATCAAAGCCTGGGATGTTTTAAATAATTCTACTGAATATGTTTTAGAATTTATTGTTCAAAATGACGAAGAGTTGATTATTGACCGTGTTTTAAACTATCCCAATCCCTTTACTTCAAAAACACAGTTTTGGTTTGAGCATAATAAGCCTGGGCAGGACTTGAAGGTTCAGGTTCAGATATTTACTCTTACCGGACGGGTGATAAAAACCCTTGAGAAAACAATAAATACAGCCGGAAACCGTTCATGTGACATCGAGTGGGATGCCCGCGATGAATTTGGAGATAAAATTGGCAGGGGGGTGTATTTATATAAGATCCGGGTTCAGGCCAATAATTCTAAATCCCGTTCGGTAATTGAAAAACTTGTTGTGTTCTAAAATCAGCCACTTGAATACCCTAACCACCAATAAATCAAGAGTTTACTTTCAAAATAAATACTTACTCATGCGACTTACTGCTTTAAAACCTATTGTTGCGATTTTATTTTTCTTTTGTATTATAACTGATAGTCAAGCCCAGGTTGACCCAATCAATGTAGTTACAACAGCTGTTCCATTTCTTAGAATTTCTCCTGATGCCCGTGCTGCCGGAATGGGAGATCTTGCTTTAGCAACTTCACCGGATGCCAATTCTTCTTTCTGGAACCTGGCAAAAGTTCCATTTAATGAAAATAATAGTGGTCTTTCTTTATCTTATACGCCATGGTTGAAAGACATCCTTAGCGATGTTTATCTTGCTACAATGGCAGGTTTTTATAAAATTGATGAACAACAAGCCATCACAGGCTCACTTCGTTATTTCAGTTTAGGTAATATCCAGTTTACTGACAACCTCGGAAATGATTTAAATACTTTTCGTCCAAGAGAATTTGGAATTGATATGGGCTACTCCCGCAAACTATCTGAAAAATCAGGTATCGGTGTAGGATTAAAATATATTTATTCAAACCTTGCAGAAGGACCGGCAGCTGGAAATAATTACAAAGCAGCAAGTGCAGTAGCGGGTGACATTTCTTATTTCTATAGCGGTCATAATGAACAAGGACAGGGTTGGGCTGTTGGTGCAGCTTTGAGTAACTTGGGTTCAAAGATTGCCTATACTGACAATGCTGATCAAAAAGATTATATACCGGCTAATTTAGGAATTGGTACTACTTATACCAGTGTTGCCAATTCTGCAAACAAGTTTACCGTTGGAATAGATCTGAATAAACTTTTAGTACCAACTCCACCTCAGGATCCGGTAACACAAGCTCAGCTGGATGCTTATCGCAGTAAAAGTGTGGTGAGTAGCTGGTTCAGTTCTTTTGGTGATGCTCCGGGTGGTTTTAATGAAGAAATAAAAGAATTCCAGGCTTCAATTGGGGCGGAGTATATGTATAACAATCAATTTGCTTTACGCACCGGTTATTTTTATGAAGATAAAACAAAAGGAAATCGCAGGTATTTTACAATGGGAGTGGGTATCAAATACAGCAGCTTTGGTTTGGATTTTTCTTACCTGCTTCCTTCGGGCAGCGGAGTTGATCGTAACCCTTTATCCAATACACTTCGTTTCTCGCTTCATTTTAATTTTAATGGAGAAGAAAGCAAGTAAAATCTGATCTGTTTTTAAAAAATAATATTTACGCCCCGGTCTTCCGGGGCGTCTTTGTTTATATTTGAAAAAATAATTTATAGCATGAGTTACCGTATCGGGAGCGGAGTTGATTTTCACCAATTGGAAAAAGGCAGGGAACTTTGGATTGGCGGCGTGAAGATCCCTCACAAAAAAGGAGCAAAGGGGCACAGTGATGCCGATGTATTGTTGCATGCAATCTGTGATGCTATGCTGGGTGCATTGGCTCTGGGTGATATTGGCATTCATTTCCCAAATGATTCAGCAGAATTTAAAAATATTGCAAGCAGCATCCTTCTTCAGCGTACCATGGAATTAATAAAAAAAGAAGGATATACTGTAGTTAACGTGGACAGTACAGTTTGCCTGGAAGAACCCAAAATAAAATCTCATTCAGAGCAAATGAGAAATATCATTGCAGGAATTATTGGAATTTCTGAAATGGATATATCCATAAAAGCAACTACCACTGAAAAAATGGGGTTTATTGGAAAAGGAAATGGAATCATGGCTTATGCTTCTGTACTTCTTAAAAAAGATTAACTATCCTGTTTGTTTCATTACACAGGTGTTTTCTCCTGAAACTATATCTTTGCCGCAATGGCATCCATTCAAATAAAAATTGTTAACACATCAAATAATCCATTGCCTGAATATGCTACAAGTGGTTCTTCCGGAATGGATCTCCGGGCATCACTTTCAGCGCCGTTGGTATTAAAGAAAATGGAAAGACAACTGGTGCCTACCGGATTGTTTGTTGAACTACCGGAAAATTTTGAAGCCCAGATAAGACCAAGAAGCGGATTGGCAATTAAACAAGGCATCACTTGCCTGAATACACCCGGTACTATTGATGCTGATTATCGGGGAGAAATAAAGATTATTCTGATCAACCTTTCTGATCAGGACCAGGTCATTAATCCGGGAGACCGGATTGCCCAGATGATTATTCAGAAAGTAGAAAAAGCAAACTGGGTAAAAACTGAATTTTTAAATGAAACAGAAAGAGCCGATGGCGGGTTTGGACATACAGGTAAAAACTAATCAATGATCAGGACAATTATTATATCATTTTTATTCGGAGCTATTTTAATTACGTCCTGCCGGTCCACTAAAAAAATCCAGACAGCGATCACCAAGAAAGATACTACTTCTGTTATTGTTGTTGTAGCAGCCAATGACCCCCATGCAGATTCTTTAAAGTTCATCAGTGAAACTTATGAAAAACTGAATGCAAACAAGATCGGGTTCGAAACATTTTCTGCTAAGATCAATACAGAATACCAGGGAAGTGACGGAAAAAAAAACAATGTGACTGTATTTGTTAGGATGAAAAAAGACAGCGTCATCTGGATTTCCGTAAATGGTTTGCTGGGTATAGAAGGATTGCGGGTACTGATTGAAAGGGATTCGGTAAGAACACTGAACAAACTGGATAAAGAATACCAGGTAAGATCGCTGGAATATTTACAGGAAGTAGCTGCATTACCGCTTGATCTCAGATCAATGCAGGAATTGATTATAGGTAATCCTGTTTTTCTTGATTCCAATATTAAATCCTACTCGGTTTTGGATAATATCATATCTATTCTCAGTGAAGGCAAATGGTTCAGGAACCTTGCATCCATGAACAATAATGATCATTTGATTTTACATTGCAAGCTGGATGATGTGGACGTGTTAAGAAACAGAACCTGTTTTTTGAATTATGCTGATTATGAAAATAAGAAAGGTGTAAATTTTTCAACATCAAGAAATATAACTGTTACAGAAAAAACGAAACTTGACGTTAAGCTAAATTTTAAGCAATATGAGTTTAATGAAACGTTAAGCTTTCCATTTTCTATTCCAAAAAACTATAAAAAAATATAGATAAGGAAATTAAATTTGCTGTTGGTCGTTATCAAATAGATCCATAGCCCTGATTGATTAACATGATCTGCTTAGTCCAGAAAAAAAAATTACCGGTAACTATGAGGAAATTATTACTTTTTATTCCTGTTCTTTTCTTTTTGTCAGCAAAGCTTCATGCCCAGGTAGCTGAAGAAAGAGCTAAACTGGAAAATGAAAGAAAGGAAATACAGAAAGAAATAAGAGAGATCCAGAACCAGTATGACAATGTGAAAGGACAGAAGAAACAGATCGTAGGACAATATAACCTGCTAGATAGAAAAATTAAATTACAAAACCGTTACATCGCCAATATCAATAAAGAACTCCGGTTGATAGATGATGATATTTATCTGAGTAATATTGAAATTTACAGGTTGAACAGACAATTGGATACTTTAAAATCACAATATGCCCGCAGTGTGATATATGCATATAAGAACAGAAGCAATTATGATTTTCTGAATTTTATTTTTTCAGCCAGCAGTTTCAATGACGCAATAAAGCGGGTAGCCTATCTTAAAAGTTACAGGGCATACCGCGAACAGCAGGTAAACACAATCAAAGAAACACAGATTAAAATAGCGAAACGGAAAGAAGACCAGTTAGTGAAGAAAAATCAGAAGGATGATGCACTGACACATCAGACCGAACAGGTAAAAGTGCTGGATGTACAAAAGAGAGAGAAAGACGGAGTATTAAGCAGTTTGAAATCGAAGGAGAAAGAGCTGGAAAGACAACTGGCTGCAAAAAAGAAAAGGGACCGTGATCTTCAAAATTCCATTGATGCGATTGTCAGAAGAGTAATAGAAGCTGAAAAGAAAAAAGCTGCTGATGAGGCCGCAAAAAATCCAAAACCTGTAACACCTGCAGTTACCAATGATGCCAATCCTGCTCCCAATACAAAACCCGTAAGAACCGAAAGTTTTCTGGAACTAAATGCTACTGAAAGAGCATTGGGTGTAAGTTTTGAATCGAACAAATCGAAACTTCCATGGCCGGTTGATCAGGGTTATATCTGCACTCCATTTGGTTCTTACCAGATTGAGAATACAAAGATCAGAGGTGATAATGCAGGCATCACAATTTGCACAGCACAACCCGGCATAAATGTGAAAGCAGTTTTTGAAGGCGAAGTTGTCGCTGTATTTAATGTAGGAGATACAAAGGCAGTAATGATCAGGCACGGAAAATATTTTACAGTTTACAGTAATTTATCTGCGGCAACAGTTGCTAAAGGAAACAATGTAAAAACTAAGCAGATTATAGGAAAAGTAGCAGCAGATGATCAGGATGGCACAGGAGGTAAATTAGAATTTGTTTTGATGATTGAGAATAAAAATATAAATCCAGAGCCCTGGTTAGGCAGATAATACTATAAAAAGAGCAGCTATTTCAGCGGCTTTTTTTACAAAAATCTTTCGTATAACTTTTCATATTCTGGAATGATATTGCTGATATCATATTTTTTTGCATGAGCAGCGGCTCTTTTTTTAAATTGATTCAATACTTCTTTATCCTTTATAATCTTTAATGCCTTTATCCCCATATCTTTTATATCACCTACATCACTCATGTATCCGGTTTCTCCATCAATATTTATTTCCGCCAAACCACCTGCATTACTGGTGATTACCGGAACACCGGCTGCCATTGCTTCTAAAGCAGCCAATCCAAAACTTTCATATTCTGATGGCAGCAAAAACAAATCGGCTATGGCAAGGATATCTTCCATTTGATCCTGTTTGCCAACAAACTTTACTTCATTGCAAATATCCAATTCCCTGCAAAGATCTTCCGCACCCGGACGTTCAGGTCCGTCACCCACCAGCATCAGCTTGCTGGGGATTTTATCATTAATCTCTTTAAAAATCCGGATCACATCCGGTATTCGTTTTAGTTTTCTGAAGTTAGAAGCATGCATGATCACTCTTTCATCATTTGGAGCAATCATTTTTTTGAATGCATCAATTGGTTTGCGGTTAAACCGGCTTACATCTACAAAGTTGACGATCACTTCAATTTCTTTTTTTATGTTGAAATGTTTGTATGTTTCATCCCGGAGGTTATTTGATACTGCAGTGATAGCATCACTTTCATTAATGGAAAAAGTAACTACCGGGGCATAAGTTTTATCACGGCCTACCAGGGTAATATCCGTACCATGCAAAGTGGTAATAACTGGAATAATTATTCCTTCCTTTTTTAAAATTTGTTTTGCCATATACGCAACAGATGCATGTGGGATGGCATAATGTACATGCAGCAGATCCAGTTTTTGATTTTTGATCACATCTACCATGGTGCTGGCAAGCGCCGTTTCATAAGGCGGAAAATCAAATAAAGGATAAGTAGGCACCTGTACTTCGTGATAATAAATATTAGGAGTGAATCCACTCAGTCTTACCGGCTGCTGGTAAGTAATAAAATGTACCTGGTGTCCTTTTTGGGCAAGTGCTTTTCCTAATTCAGTTGCTAACACACCAGATCCTCCGAAAGTAGGATAACAGACAATTCCGATCCGCATAGTTTTTGTAATCGTCATAATGCCCGAAGGTAAATACTTTACAGGAACTGTATTTGCCGTTCATGTTAAATCCGTATTTTCATCACTCATTTTTCAAACCCGGATACATGAAAAAAATACTCTTGTTTTTGTCTGTCAGTTTCCTTTCAATTCATTTAATTGCTCAAAATGAGGACTCAGTAATTATTCGCAGAATTGCAGATGATATACTTAAAAATGGCAAAGCTTATGAAGATCTGCGTTATCTGTGTAAAGAAATCGGGCCAAGATTAAGTGGATCTGTCAATGCACAAAAGTCGGTTGAAGCTACAGCCAGGATGTTGAGAGAAGCAGGTGCTGATACTGTTTATCTGCAACCATGTATGGTGCCGCATTGGGTGAGGGGTGAAAAAGAACTGGGAATGATTCAATGGGGGTCCAATAAAAAGACTTTGAACGTTTGTGCATTGGGAATGAGTATCGGTACTTCGGCTGCGGGTATTAAAGCGGAGATCATAGAAGTGGCGAATTTTGATGAACTCAAAAAACTGGGCGAAGAAAAAATAAAGGGGAAAATAGTTTTCTTCAATTATCCCATGAGGCCGGAAATGATTTTTGGCGGATATGGTGATGCTGTCCGTTACCGGGGTAATGGACCTGTCGAAGCGGCAAAGCTGGGAGCAGTTGCAGTAATGATTCGATCAGTAACTCATGCATTGGATGATAACCCCCATACTGGTTCTACAAGATATGATAGTACTGTGAAAAAAATTCCTGCCATGGCTTGCAGCACTAAAGATGCAGAATGGCTGCATGATTTAATTTCCAAAGAAAAAAGGGTGGAAATGTATATGAAGATGAATTGCGAAAAACTCCCGGATGTTTTAAGCTTTAATGTAGTTGGTGAGTTGAGAGGTACTGAAAAGCCCGAAGAGATCATCACTGCCGGCGGACACCTGGATAGCTGGGATCTTGGTGAAGGTGCTCATGATGACGGCGCCGGCTGTGTGCAAAGTATTCAGGTCATCAGAACGATAAAAGCACTCGGTATAAAACCCAAAAGAACAATACGTGTTGTTTTGTTTATGAACGAAGAGAATGGACTTGCCGGTGGAAATAAATATGCAGAGCTGGCAGGCATCAATAAAGAGAATCATTTATTTGCCATAGAAAGTGATGCCGGGGGTTTCGGTGCAGATGCGCTGGCATTAAATGGAAAGCCGGAGCAGGAAGCTAAGGTTAGAAGCTGGTTGCCACTTTTTCGTCCATATGGTATTTATGATATGCCCGATGGTGGCGGCGGTGCTGATATCGGGCCTTTGAGAAAGTACGGAACTTTTTTATGTGGCGTTAATCCCGGTACCCAGCGTTACTTTGATTTTCATCATGCACCAAACGATGTATTTGAAGCCGTACACAAAAGAGAATTGGAAATGGGTGCTATAGCCATGACAGCCATTGTATACATGGTTGCGCAATATGGATTATAGAAAATTATTTCAACAGATTTTTAAGACAGGAATTTACTTTTTCAAAAGGAAAGGAATTTAAAATATGCTGCATTTGATTTTTTATTTCTTCGTTACAAAGATTTCCTATTGAGCCTTCATGTGTATGTTTCAGATCCGTTTCATATTTGAAATTTCCTGCTTCAATATCCAAGCCCACTTTTTTATACGCATCCCGGAAAGGTATTCCTGCATTCACCAGTTTATTTACTTCTTCCACACTAAACAGGTATTTGTATTTTTCATCTTCCAGTAATTTTTCATTAATCTCAACATTCGATAACATTAAACCTGTCATTTTAATACAAGCGGCCATTGTTTTAAATGCAGGGAAAAGATGTTCTTTTAATAATTGCATTTCACGGTGATAACCGGAAGGAAGATTGTTTGTCATCATCGTGATCTCATTTGGAAGAGCCTTTATACTGTTACAATGCCCCCGGATCAGTTCAAACACATCCGGGTTTTTTTTATGTGGCATGATACTGCTACCTGTTGTCAGCTCTGCCGGAAAAGAAATGAAACCAAAATTCTGGTTAAGGTATAAACAGGCATCCATGCTAAGCCTGCTTAAAGTATCTGCTACATTAGCGAGGGCCTGTGCTACAATTCTTTCAGTTTTACCACGCCCCATCTGGGCATATACCACATTATAATTCAAATCTGTAAACCCAAGTAAGTTTGTAGTCATTTTCCGGTTAATTGGAAAAGATGACCCGTAACCTGCTGCAGAGCCTAATGGATTTTTATTGGTTACATCATAAGCACCTTTTATAGTAATTAAGTCATCCACCAGGCTTTCGGCATATGCCCCAAACCATAATCCAAAAGAAGAAGGCATGGCCAGCTGCAAATGAGTATAGCCGGGTAATAAATGTGATTTGTATTTTTCACTTTGTGCCTGAAGTAAATCAAAAAGGGATTGAACAGAATTCACCAGTTCTTCCAGTTCACTTCTTAAGAATAATTTTATATCTACCAGTACCTGGTCATTCCTGCTTCTGGCGCTGTGAATTTTTTTACCGACATCACCTAATTTTTGTGTGATGAGATGCTCTACCTGTGAATGGATATCTTCAATATCAGCCTGAATGGTGAAAGTTGATAACTGGATGTTTTTATAGATCGACTGTAATTCCTTAACCAGTTCTTTTTTTTCTTCTTCTTTCAGTAAGCCAACAGATTCCAGCATCACTACGTGTGCAATTGAACCAAGTACATCATAAGGAGCAAGTAACAAATCAAAATCCCTGTCGTTACCAACAGTAAACAGTTCAACTTCTTTCAGCGATGTCTTATTTTTTTGCCAGAGTTTCATAATACCTGGTTTAATAGTTGAATGTACAATTCTATCCCATCATTTATTTCTTCAATATAAATATACTCATCTGCTGTATGACTTCTTGCACTATCACCCGGCCCTATTTTTAAAGCAGGAAAATGCATCAGGGCTTTATCAGAAGTAGTGGGGGAGCCATAACATGCTCTTCCCATGTTTAATCCTGCTTTTACTAATGGATGATCTTTCGCTATGGCACTGGATCTTAATCTTGTACTTCTTGGTTTTACTTCACAAAGCACATTGGCTTTAATGATCTCCAGCATCTCATCAAAAGTATAAAGTTCATTTACCCGGCAGTCTACCACAAATTTGCATTGAGCCGGAACCACATTATGGGCCTTATTATCTGTTTCCATCACAGTTACACTCATTTTTACAGGACCTAACAATTCAGAGATCTTTTCAAATTGAAAAGTGCTGAACCACGATATATCTTTTAAGGCTTTGTAGATAGCATTGTCACCTTCTTCTCTTGCAGCATGACCCGCTGATCCGCTGCTCGTGCAATCCAACACCATTAAACCTTTTTCAGCAATAGCCATTTGCATTTGAGTGGGTTCGCCAACAATTGCGGCATCAAGTTTTCCTATAACCGGAAGCAAGGCTTCAATTCCGTTATTGCCGCTTATTTCTTCTTCTGCTGTTGCTGCCAGAACCAGGTTGTAATTCAAATTTTCTTTTTCATAGAAATACAAAAAAGTTGCAATCAATGATACAAGACATCCACCGGCATCATTGGAACCTAATCCAAATAATTTTCCGTCTTTTTCTATGGGGGAGAATGGATCATTGGTATAACCTTTGTTTGGTTTTACTGTATCATGATGTGAATTAAGTAAAATGGTTTGCTTAGCCGGATCAAAAAATTTATTACCGGCCCAGATATTATTCAAGTATTGCTCTGCCGGTATATTTTTTGATTCGAGAAAATTCTTAATGATAGCTGCGGTCTTATCTTCCTCCTTGCTGAATGAAGGTGTGGCAATTAATTGTTTTAATAATTTAATTGCGTCAGCCTGTAATATGGAAAAATCATTACTCATTACTGATCGTTGTGCCTGATTTACTTTTAATAAGTTCCTTTAGGTTTTCTGCTTTTCCGATAATTACTTTTTTTACACCGTTATTTAATGCTTCAAAAGCATTTTCCAGTTTAGGCAACATACCGGCAAATATTTTTTCTTCTGATTTAAGTTTGTCAAAATATGCCTGGTTGAGCTTTGTGATTACAGTACTATCATCGTCAGCATCGAGTAACACACCTGCTTTTTCAAATGAATAAATTAACTGTACCTCATATTTTGTGCTCATTGCTTTGGCGATTTCCTGGGCTATCGTATCAGCATTTGTGTTCAATAATTGACCCTTTCCATCGTGTGTGATGGGTGCAAATACAAGGGAAAGATTTTTTTCCAATAACGAACTAATCAGATCAGTATTTATATGATCCACATCACCCACAAACCCATAATCAATTACCGGGTGATTTCTTTTATGAGCCAGGATCAAATCACCATCTGCGCCACATAAACCAACCGCATTGCTATTAAAATTATGTAATTGTGCCACGATATTCTTGTTGACAAATCCGGCATAAACCATTGTGACAATCTTTAATGTTTCAGCATCCGTGATTCTTCTTCCTTCCACCATTTTTTGTTCTATCCCCATTTTTTCTGAAAGCCTGCTGGCCAGATTACCTCCGCCATGAACCAATATCTTATTGCCTTCAACATCAGAAAATGCTTTCAGGAATAATGAGAGTTTTATTTCATCGTCAATAATATTTCCGCCGATTTTTACAACTAACAATTTAGCCATATAAGTATTTATCCGTTTGAACTGAGAATTTCATTTAACACTGCCTGGGCAGCCCAGACCCTGTTGGATGCCTGCTGTGTAACCAGGCTCATCGGACCATCTAATATTTCATCACTCAATTCCACATTTCTTCTTACCGGTAAGCAATGCATCACTTTAGCATTATTGGTTACTGCCCAACGCTTTTTTTTCAATTGCCATTTGGGGTCATTGGTATAAATTTTTCCATAATCCTTATAAGTGCTCCAGTTCTTTATATATACAAAGTCTGCATCTTTCAAAGCTTCTTCCTGGTTATGAGTAATCGTTGCCCCTTTTGTAAACTCTTCACTTAGTTCATAATCTTCGGGATGAGTAATTACAAATTCTGCTTTTCCCCAGGCATTCACCCATTGCGCAAAGCTATTTGCCACACACTGTGGTAATGGTTTTACATGCGGAGCCCAGGAGAGAACAATTTTTGGTTTTTGGTTTTTAATTTTTGGTTTATCATTCTCTAAACTTTCAGTTATAGTAATAATATCTGTTAATGATTGTAAAGGGTGTAGTGTCGAACTTTCCAAACTCACTACCGGAATGCCTGCATATTTTATAAACTGGTTGATATAAAGTTCAGAGTAATCATCTTCACGATTTTTTAAAGAAGGAAAAGTACGAATTGCAAGTATGTCAAAATATTTTCCAAAGATGGGAGCAGCGTCTTTTACATGTTCTACAGTAGTTCCACTCATGATGGCCTCTTCTTCAAATTCCAGGGCCCAGCCTTCATTGCTTACATTAAATACAATGCACTCCATTCCGAGGTTCTGTGCTGCAATTTGCGTACTAAGCCTGGTACGCATACTTGGATTCAGAAACAAACAACCTATTCGTTTGTTTGCACCCAGTGATTTGTTGGAAAACGGATTGGCTTTATGGGCCAATGCTTTTTCTACAATTGCATCAATGTTATTTACATCATGAACCGAAATAAAATTTCTCATATTATGCCAAACGCAGAATGCTTAGTGCATAATGCTAATTTTTACGAATTGATTTAATTAAATTGATATGTTTAGCCTTTACCTCATTTAGTTTTTCAAACAGGATTGTTTTTTTTTCAAGAGAAATATAATTCAAATCGAATATTAAGATTGAACAATATTCGAGTTCATGAACTGAACCGAGAGAAATGTCAAGGAAGTGGGTAAAGTCTTTATCAGTATTTCTTCCACAACCTTCGGTTATATTCATGGGGATTGAATAAGCAGCTCTTTTAATTTGAGATACTAAATCGTAGGCTTCTGATTTTGGTAAAACCGGAATTATCTCCTGATAAATAAACAAGACAAGTTTGTGTGATTTCTCCCAAACATCATATTTTTTATAATCTCTCATAGCATTAAGCGTTTTGCAATACGCTTATTTCTTCATTTAATGATTCAACAAAATGTTCCGCATCTCTTTTTTTCAGTGCTAATGATGGCAAAAGACGAATAACATTTGGTTTTGCTTCCCCGGTAAAGATCTTCTGGTTCCATAAAAGATTTTTCTTCAGGTCTTTCATGTCTTCCGGAACATCAAAGCCGATCATCAAACCTCTGCCTCTTATATTTTTTAATTGCGGAATTGCTTCCAGTTCATCACGAAGGTATTTTCCAATCATAATTGCGTTACCCATTAGTTTTTCTTCTTCAATTATTTCCAGCACTGCAAGCGATGCTGCACAGGCAAGATGGTTACCTCCGAAAGTAGTGCCTAATTGAAAATGTTTTGGTTTGATATGGGGTGCTACAATTATCCCGGCAACAGGAAACCCATTGCCCATTCCTTTGGCAATTGTATAAATATCTGCATTCACGCCTGCATAGTCGTGGCTGAAAAATTTTCCTGTTCTTCCATAACCACATTGTACACTATCAGCAATATAAACTGCTCCATGTGCATCACACAGGCTTCTGATCTTTTTTAAAAATGAACTTTCGGCCACGTTAATACCGCCTACACCCTGAATGCCCTCAATAATTACTGAAGAAATTTCTTTACCATTTATTTTAAAACATTCTTCCAATGCTGCTTCATCATTGAATGGAAGAAAGATGATGTTTTCAGTTTCATTTACAGGTGCGATATAATTTTTATTGTCGGTTGCAGATACAGCAAGAGAAGTTCTTCCATGAAATGCTTTGCTGAAAGCAATAACTTTTTTCCTTCCGTTAAAAAAAGAAGCAAGTTTCAGGGCATTCTCATTGGCTTCGGCACCGCTGTTGCAGAGAAAAAGCTGGTAATCTTCTTTGCCGGAAACCTGGCCAAGTTTTGTGGCAAGTTCTTGTTGTAAAGGAATTTTTACAGAATTGGAATAGAAAGCTATTTTCTTTAATTGTTCTTCAATCCGCTGCACCCAGTGCGGATGAGTATGGCCAATGCTGATGACAGCATGTCCGCCATAAAGATCAAGATACTGGTCACCTTTATCATCCCATACATAGGATCCTTTTGCTTTTACAATTGTAACTTCATTAATCGGGTAAACGTCGAATAGATTCATAATTAGTTTTTTTGCCACAATGTCACCAAGTTGTTTTTTGAGTCTTAATGTCTATGTGGCAAGATTTAAAAATAATTTGCTTTTAACTTCAAGCCACTTGTTTCATCCAGCCCAAACATCAGGTTCATATTCTGTACAGCCTGTCCGCTTGCACCTTTCAGTAAATTATCTGCTACTGAATGGACCACCAGTAAGCCGCCTACTTTTTCCAGCTGAATGATACATTTATTGGTATTTACAACCTGCTTTAAAAAAACAGGTTCTTTTGTAATGAGTGTAAACGGATGACCTTTATAGAAATCTTCAAAAATTTTATTCAGTTCATTCAGGCTTAAATCTGAAGATACTTGTGAACTAATAAAAATACCTCTTGTAAAATCACCTCTCCATGGCACAAAATTGATATTGAAATCAGTTCCGGGTTGTAACTGATTTAATGATTCCCCAATCTCACCCAGGTGCTGATGTGTGAGTGTCTTATAAGCCTGTATGTTATTGGCTCTCCAACTGAAATGAGATGTGGCAGATAAACTTTGTCCTGCACCTGTACTCCCTGTTATACCTGTTGTATAGATATCTTTGAGCAAACCTGCGTTTGCTAATGGAAGTAAACCTAATTGTATTGTAGTAGCAAAACAACCAGGATTTGCCACATAATTGGCTTTCTTAATTAAGTCTCTGTTTAACTCCGGGAGGCCATATATAAATTTTCGTTTCCCGATTTCAGACTGCTGTTGTAACCTGAAATCATTGGCGAGGTCAATTATCTTTACTTTACTGTTAATTTTATTCTCCGATAAAAAT
>CAZOOT010000048.1:0-21841 GCA_964581455.1 uncultured Chitinophaga sp.
CAGTATATATTTTCATTTCATTACTAATGAATCCCTGATCTGTTTTATTGATTGCATGTAAGAATAGGTCTTTTGCCAGCAAGAAGAAAAATATAAGGCTATGCAATAAACTTAAAACAGGTTTTTTGCTGATTACCGGGATCCAGAACAGTAAAGAAAGCAATCCCCAGATCTTAAAGAAAGGATCCTGAAACAATAACGTAATGTTTTCAATTGAATAGTCAGGATATAAATTGCTCAACTGAAGCCCAAGAAATAAACTGCCTGCTAATGCATATGAAAAAGGTAAAAAAGTAATCATTTTGTTTACCACATCATATTTTGATTGCTTTTTCCCAACTATAAAAACAATCAGTGCATAAATCAATGGATAACCTGAAAAAAAGGCTAACATTTCAAGTCGATGCAAGTAATCAAAAAAAGTATCTCCCATATTTTAATATGTTTCTCAAATGAATGTCAATTGTTGATTAGACGAATCATTGAGCTTTCTTAAGTTAAATATTATCAGTTCACCCCAGGTCAGAATTAACCCTTTGTCATCAGTAATTCTTTCTCCATGGCAATTGCTTTGGGAAAAAGAATATTATTCTCCAGGTGAATGTGCTGAACAAGGTTATTATCCAATTCCTGGAGTTTTGAAAAAGTGACCCTGTGTGTAATACAGGGTTTTTCAGGCAAAGTATAATTGTTGGTAATTTCTCTCATTCGGTGCAGTTGTTTACCCACAGATTCATGTTCGCCCTGCATCACTTCTTCTACCGGTTTTCTCAACGTACGGATTAATAAGCTGGCATAGCTTTCTGTATGTTGAAAAGCATGATAGATCTGTTTAATGTAGGGAAAAATGATCTCCTCTTCTTTTTTCATATGCGGTGGAATCTCTTTCATCATTTTCTTCATGATTTTTTCCAGCTCTTCTAATTCAGGAAATTTTTTCCGATGCCCGAATAAGAAGCGGTTTACATATTCATTAGTTTCTGGCAAAGCTTTTTCAAGGTACCGGTGATGAATGTTCAGGATAAAATCTGCCAGAAAATCGAGGCCCCAGTTATCAAATTCAAAGTTGATTTCAGATGAATTATTCCTGGTTGCACGCCTTAATTCTTTCATAACAGTTTCTGTATCCAGTCCCCTTGCTTTGCAGGCCATTTCCAGGGGTAGTTTTCCGCCACAGCAAAAATCAATATCATATTTTAAAAACACATCTGCTGTACGATAATCCTGTGTTACAATATCTGTCACTAAGGTTGATTCATTAATATTCTTTTCTTCTATATTCATACAGGACTATTAGGGTAAAAACAATTGCAAAATAAATTCTGGTTGTAAAGAAAATTATGATTTGAATCAGTATTACATCTGATAGTTATTAAATAACAGCAAGGCTCCTGATAAAAACACTTTTATCTTCTTTCATCAGGTCAGCAATAGTTGTTTGGGTAAACAAGGTTTTTAATTTTTCATTGACACCCTCCATATCCTTATGAAGGGGGCAGGGATTCACAGCATTACAGACTCGCATTTGTAGCACACAAACATTAAACTGGTTCACATCACCGGTTATTTCTATCAGTTTCATCAGGGGTGCTGACATGGTTTTATCTGACAGTTCAAAACCACCATACGGCCCTTTGGTAGATTGTAATAATCCCGCTTTTACCAGCTCCTGCATTATTTTACCTAGGAAATGCTTTGGCACAGAAAGCTTTTTTGCTATTTCATCAATTTGTACTTTCCGTTGTTCATCCTGCATCAGTGCTACATATAATATACCCCGCAAAGCATATCCAAAAGATTTTGAAAAAAACATGTCTGTTAATTTGGCCAAAAGTAACCGGGTGACCCGTTTACCAGCATGATAAAACTCATGTTACTTTTTGACACACCTCATGTTCCGGGTTTCTGTGTCCCAATACTTTTGAGGTCTTTTATAAGTATTCACAAAAAAACTTCAACATGAAACTTAAATCAATTGTAACGAATGCCCTGCTTATTAGTGGCTCATTCTTCTATATCTCCTGTGGCGGTGGTGTAGATAAAGATGCAAAACCTGTGGATTTACAGGAACTCACAAAAAATCAACCGGAAACTCACGGAACTGAAGTAAAAGAAAGTGATATCGTTTACTCCAACCCGCTTAATGCCGAATGGGTAACTGCCGGTTTGAGTTTTTATGAATTGAAATGTATGAGTTGCCACCGGCTTACAGATGAGAGACTGGTAGGTCCGGGTTGGAAAGATGTAACCAAAAGAAGAAAACCTGTTTGGATCATGAATATGATCACCAATGTAGACATGATGCTCGAAACAGATCCGGAGGCTCAAAAACAACTGGAGCAGTGCCTGGTTCGTATGCCAAATCAAAATGTAACTACGGATGATGCCAGAAAAATTATGGAATTCATGCGCAGCAACGATGGAGAAAAATAATTTCAATCAAAACTTAAAAAATATATACACATGAAACGTCCCATCATTAAAACAATTCAGCTGAGTTTGTGGATTGCACTGGCTGCATTTATAATGCAAAGTTGTAAACCCAAAGGTGCACAATCAGCTGTTAGCGGTGATGCTGCATCAAAAGCTTATGTAGCTCCCGGTACACATGACGAATTTTACAATTTTGTTTCCGGAGGATTCAGCGGACAAATGTCTGTTTATGGTCTTCCTTCCGGCAGATTACTTAGAGTAATACCTGTTTTTTCTACTGACCCTGAAAAAGGTTGGGGGTTCAGTGAAGAAACAAAACCCATGTTAAATACTTCTCATGGATTTGTCCCCTGGGATGATGCACACCATCCTGAAATGTCACAAACAAATGGCGAAGTGGATGGCCGTTGGGTGTTTATCAATGGCAACAATACACCCCGTATTGCAAGAATAGATCTGAAAACATTCCGCACAGCAGAGATCATAGAAATACCAAACAGTGCAGGTAACCACTCATCAGCTTTTATTACAGAGAATACAGAATATGTAGTTGCCGGTACCCGCTTTAGTGTACCTCCGGATGATGCAAATGGCGATGTGCCTATTGATTCCTATAAGCAAAACTTTAAAGCTAATGTTAGCTTTCTGAGTGTTGATCCAAAAGAAGGTCATATGAAGATCGCCTTCCAGATCAGGACACCAGGTGTAAACTTTGACCTGAGCCATGCCGGAAAAGGACCCAGTCATGGTTGGTTCTTCTTTTCTTGTTACAATTCTGAGCAAGCAAATACACTATTAGAGGTAAATGCATCACAAAGAGATAAGGACTTCATCATGGCTGTAAACTGGAAAAAAGCGGAAGAATACCTGAAAGCAGGTAAAGGAAGAAAGCAAACAGTACGTTATGCACATAATATTTATGATGAAAATACACATACTTCAACTTCCAATATTGAAAATGAAATAACCATCCTGGATTCAAAAGAACTGGCCGATATGGTTTATTTGATTCCTTGTCCAAAATCTCCGCATGGATGTGATGTGGATCCGACTGGTGAATACATTGTTGGTAGTGGCAAACTGGCTGCATTAATGCCCGTGTATTCATTTACCAAAATACAAAAAGCCATTGCTGATAAAGCTTTTGATGGAGAATATGAAGGAATCCCCATCATCAAATATGAGGCAGCATTACATGGTGAAGTAAAAAAACCAGGTCTAGGCCCTTTGCACACAGAGTTTGATGAAAAAGGAAATGCTTACACTTCTATGTTCGTTTCTTCTGAAATTGTAAAATGGAATGTAAAAAGCCTGGAAGTGTTAGACAGGGTTCCAACTTATTATTCTATTGGCCACTTAACAGTACCGGGTGGAGATAGCAGAAAACCATTTGGTAAATATGTAATTGCTTATAATAAAATTACCAAAGACAGGTATCTGCCAACTGGCCCCGAGTTAACACAGAGTGCACAGTTGTACGATATCAGTGGAGATAAAATGAAACTGATTCTGGATTTCCCAACTATTGGTGAACCACACTATGCACAGGCCGCACCGGCTGCTTTGATCAACAAGAATTCAGTGAAATTTTTTAAGATAGAAGAAAACAAACATCCCTATGTAGCTAAAGGTGAAAAAGAAGCAAAGGTAGTGCGTGAAGGCAAGAAAGTACATGTGTATATGACTTCTATCCGTTCACATTTTAATCCGGATAATATAGAAGGAATCAGGGTGGGTGATGAGGTTTTATTCCATGTCACTAACCTGGAACAGGATTGGGATATTCCGCATGGCTTTGCCATCAAGGGAGCAAATAATGGTGAATTACTGATCATGCCAGGTGAAACACAAACATTAAAATGGCTGCCGGACAGAGTAGGCATGTTCCCGATGTATTGTACAGATTTCTGTTCTGCATTGCACCAGGAAATGCAGGGATATATAAGAGTATCACCTGCCGGAAGTAATGTGCCTCTAACTTTTGGAACAGGTAAAAAACCTGCCCCAACAACTGCTGCAAAATAAAAGTCTGAAAGCAACTCCTCTCAGGAGGAGTTGCTTTTGAAAAATTAATTCTTGAAAAAAAATTATTTGTTATGAAAAAAATATTCAACATACTACCGCTGATTCTTGGTTGTTTCTTGTTTGTTGCCTGTAACAGCTCAACAGAAAGTGCAGCAACCAATACTGCAGAAGCAGCCAATACAGCAGGCGGACAGGAAGCTGTATTGGATGATGAATCTCAAAAAGATATTGTAAAAATTGCAGTAGGATCAAAAGACCACACTACACTGGTGGCTGCATTAAAGCAAGCGGACTATGTAACTGCTTTGTCCAATGCAGGTCCTTTTACCGTTTTTGCGCCAACGAATGAAGCATTTGATAAACTTCCTGCAGGGACTGTAGATGGTTTGATGAAAAATGATAAGAAAGCTGATCTGCAGAACATCCTGGAGTATCATGTTTCCATTGGTGTATTTAAAGAAGATATGATGCAGGATGGTCAATTGATTGATCAGGCTAATAATCAGAAAATAACAATCAGCAAGGGAGCTGATGGCAAACTAAAAGTAAACGGAACGGCAAATATTTTAGCTGCGGTTCCGGCCAGTAATGGATTGGTGTTTATTATAGATGAAGTGTTGTTGCCGCCTGCAAAAAATTAAGTTTTAAAAAGAGAAGCATTTCTATGAACAGCTTCTCCAGATTCCAAATGCTTCCGGTAGCATTTTCATTATAACCAACGATCATGAATAATAAGTTAAGCATTACATCAAGGAGTTTTATTGCATTGGCCACTGTAGCGTTGCTATCCTTATATTTTCTTCCGGCATGGCAGATTAACCTGTATGCGCCGCAATATCCCGAAGGTTTAACGATGCATATCTGGGTAAACGATCTTACTGGTGATGTAGATATTATCAATGGCCTGAATCACTACATAGGCATGAAACATATCACTGTGGAGATGTTTCCTGAGTTCAAATACATTCCATATGTAGTTGCTTTCTATGTATTGTTTGGATTGATTGTAGTTGGTACGGGCAACAGGAAACATTTATTCTATTTCATCATCTTATTCATTATCGGGGCACTGCTTGTTTTATATGATCTATACAGGTGGGGATATGATTATGGACATAACCTTGATCCCATGGCTGCAATTCAGGTTCCCGGTTTATCTTATCAGCCACCCATCATCGGGCACAGACGGTTATTAAATTTCGATGCCTACTCGTATCCTGACATTGGAGGATGGGTTGTAATCAGTGCAGGAATATTAGCCGGGCTGGTTTGGTTTTTTGAATGGAAAAAAAACAGAAAATCGATTAACATAAGAAAACGTTATAACACTTCATTTGTTGGATTTGCCTTGCTCATACTTTTTGGACTTTCCTCCTGTTCGGTAGCACCAGAACCCTTTGTAGTGGGAAACGATGATTGCTATGTCTGTAAAATGGGAATTGCTGATTTCAGGTTTGGTGGAGAAGTGATTACAAAAAAAGGAAAGATCTACAAGTTTGATGATATGCGTTGCATGATGGATTTTATAAAATCCGGTACAGTAGAAGAAAAAGATATTTCAAAAAAACTGTTTATGAATTTTGAAAAACCCAATGAATTCCTGGATGTGGAAACTGCATGGTTTGTAGCCAGCAAAGAGATCAGGAGCCCGATGAACAGTAATATTTCAGCTTATGCAAACAAATCTGCTGCTGAAACCATGTTAAAAGGCAAACAAGGAGAGATCGTAACCTGGGATGAGATATATCAAAAAGTAAAATGAAATTTTTTATTATAACCATATTATTTTGTTTCTGTACTACTTCATTCGCTAAAACTATTGTTGTAGGAAAAGACCAGGCCATTACTTCAATTAAAAAAGCAGTTGAATTAGCAAAGGATGGTGACATTATCCAGGTAATGCAGGGCCTCTACAGGGAAGGCAGCAGTATAACCATTACAAAATCCATTACTTTAATGGGAATCAGTTTTCCTGTTATTGATGGCGAAAGCAAATACGAGAATCTGGTAATCAGCGGAAAAAATATCGTCGTAAAAGGATTTCTTTTCAAAGATTCCCGGCACTCAAGTTCCAATGACTATTCAGCGATCAATATCATTGATGCTACGTATATAACTATTGAAAATAATAAGATCATCAATGCTCATTTTGGAATTCATTTGGCCAATACAATGTATTGCACTGTCCGGGGAAATGTTATTAAAGGAGAAGCCGTGTCGGAGCAAAGTGCCGGCAATGGTATTCATATCTGGAAATCGAGTCATGCCCTGATTGAAAACAATCACATACAGGGCCATCGTGATGGTATTTATTTTGAATTTGTAACAGATTCCGATATCAAAAAAAATATAAGCGAGAACAATATCCGTTATGGCCTTCATTTTATGTTTTCGCATAACGACAATTATTACGAAAACATTTTTCGTGGAAATGGAGCCGGCGTGGCAGTGATGTATACTCACAATGTAAGAATGGAAAGAAATGTATTTCAAAATAACTGGGGAACGGCTTCCTATGCAATACTCCTGAAAGATATTACTGACAGTTATATCATCAGCAATAAATTTATCGCTAACACCATCGGCATTTTTATGGAAGGCGGCAACCGGATTGAAGTAAAGAAAAATGAATTTAAAGAAAATGGCTGGGCTATGAAAGTGCAGGCCAATTGTTCGGACAATGTTTTTAGCAATAACAATTTTAAGGGAAACACTTTCGATGTAGCCACCAACGGCACGATGGTAATGAGCAATTTTGATAATAATTATTGGGATAAATATGAAGGCTATGATCTGAACAAAGATGGAGTTGGTGATATCCCCTATCACCCCGTCAGCCTTTATTCCATGATCATAGAACAAAATCCCAATGCCGTCATTCTCTTAAGAAGCTTTATGGTCGGTATTCTTGACAAGGCTGAAAAAGCAATCCCAAGTCTTACTCCCGAAAATTTAATTGATAAAAAACCAACGATGAAACCCTTTAAATTATGATCAGAATTGAAAAAATAAATAAGCGATTTAAAAAACTAAACGCACTGAAGGATATCTCAGTTTCCTTTGAAAAAGGCCAGGTTATCTCTTTGATAGGACCAAATGGCTCAGGAAAAACGACGCTGATAAAAACTATACTCGGCATGGTGAAACCGGACAATGGAAAAATATTTTTCCGTGATGAATATATCAATGGCGGTTATGAATACAGAAAATATATTGGATACATGCCACAGATCGGCCGTTATCCGGATAATTTGAAAATAGGTCAGCTCTTTGATATGCTGAAAAATATCAGGAACCATCCGGAAGAAGACCTGGATAATGATTTGATCAGGCAGTTTGATCTCTGCAGCATGTACGACAAACCCATGCGAACACTTTCAGGTGGTACCCGCCAAAAAGTAAGTGCGGCCATTGCTTTTTTATTTAATCCTGAAGTATTAATCCTGGATGAACCCACTGCCGGACTGGATCCGCTTGCATCAGATATTTTAAAAGAAAAGATCAAAAAATCTGCAGGGGGAAAGGGAGACAAACAGAAACTGATCCTGATCACTTCTCATATTCTTAGCGATCTGGATGAATTGACAACACATGTAATGTATATGCAGGAAGGCAAAATGCAGTTCCTGAAAAATATTGAAACACTGAGAGAAGATACCGGTGAGATCAAACTCGGAAAAGCCATTGCGGGTATTATGAAAGGCGAAGACCCGACTGATAAACTCATCAACGAAATTCTTACAACCAACTAAAACGAATATCATGTTGAAATTATCCCGATATGTTTTGTACGATATCATCCGGAATAAAATTATTCTTGCTTATACTTTATTTCTTTTTATTATTTCCATGTGCATGTTCCGCATGGAAGAAAATGAAAGCAAAGCCGTGCTGAGCCTGCTGAATATTATTCTCATCGTTGTACCACTGGTCAGTATGATCTTTGCCACTATTCACTATTATAATTCCTATGAGTTTATTGAACTGATGTCCTCCCAACCGATGAGCAGGACAAGGATTTTACTGAGTGAATATGCCGGTGTTACACTTTCGCTTCTTTCAGCTTTCTTTATCGGTGTTGGTATTCCGGTTTTATTTTATTCATTCAATGACACCGGTATTTCTTTATTATTTACCGGTTTGGTTTTATCACTTGTATTTACCTCACTGGCCTTTCTTGCCTCTGTAAAAGCAAGAGATAAGGCCCGTGGAATTGGATCTGCCTTATTGCTTTGGTTTTATTTTGCACTGATCTATGACGGATTGGTGTTGCTGATACTTTTTACTTTCAGTGAATATCCATTGGAAAAACTGACATTGGTTTTATCCTCTCTGAATCCAATTGACCTGGGAAGAATATTTATCATGTTGAAAATGGATGTAAGTGCATTGATGGGTTACACAGGTGCTTTATATAAAGATTTCTTTGGTAGTGGAACCGGCGCTCTTTTCACTGTAGGAATTATGATGCTCTGGATCACTTTACCCATGATATGGGCTGTAAAAATATTTAAGAAAAAAGATCTGTAATATAAAAATCAAATTTATGAAAGAAATAAAAACATTAACCCTTGCCCAGATCGTCAACGATCATCACCAGGCAGCTTCCGTATTTGAAAAATATCAGCTTGACTTTTGTTGTAAAGGCAAACGAACATTAGAACAAGCTTGTATTGAACAACAATTAATAACGGAAAATGTAACTGCTGATCTGGAAAAGTCATTTACAAAAAATGAAAACAAAATTGATTTTGAAGAAATGAACCTGGCTCAGCTTTGTGATTACATTGTACAAACACATCATGCTTATGTGAATAAGGAACTGCCCCTGATTTTCGAATATTTGCAAAAAGTTTCGTCCAAGCATGGTGAAAGGCATCCGGAGCTGATTAAAATATTTCAATTATTCAAAGCGTTAAAAGAAGAAATGGAAGGCCATATGAAAAAAGAGGAGCTCATTCTCTTCCCCCGAATTAAAGAATTGCAGAAATTAGTTAATCATAAAAACACTTCATCCCAGTTAAATATTGGTTATTTACAATCTCCCATTACTATTATGGAACATGAGCATGACCATGCTGGTAGTTTGTTGAAAGAAATAAGAGAGTTGAGCCACGAATATAATCCACCTGTAGATGCCTGCACCACGTATCGCCTGAGTTTTGCAGTATTGCAGGCATTTGAACTGGACCTGCACCAGCATGTACATCTTGAGAACAATATTCTGTTCCCTAAATCAATTAAAATGTTTAAAGAATTGAAAGGATCAATTTTAAACTAGCAAGATTAGCTTAATACGTTACCTCGCCTGCATCTTTTTTAAACAAAGCTTGTAAAACCGCTCCGGTAGTGGCTTTTGATTCTGATGATTCTCAGAACGAAAACTGACTTTAATCATATCAGCAGCTTTTTAGCACTGGTAGATTTGCCCTGAAACTAAAATCTACGAACATGGAAACGCCTCAAGAAAAAGAAAAATTCTTCCCCTCCGGGGCTATTGCCTTTTTCGTTGTACTGGTCATTCTCACTCTTGTTTTCTGGTATAGCATTTATTATTTAATGATTTTACGCAGTTAAAAAAACCAACCTATGGCTTTTGATAAAATTGAAAAAGGGGTCATCATTACCACGCTGTGTATAATTGCCCTGTTTGTTTTTTCTCTTTTGTATGCAAAGAACAAATACAATTCTGATGTGCCGGAATGTATTCCATATGACAAAGCTTATGAAACTCCTAAAGTGAATAAGATTGATGAGAAGACCTACCAGGTTTTTGCTGTATCTCAAATGTGGACGTTTCAGCCAGCCGAGATCAGTATTCCTGCCGGAAGTGAAGTTGATTTCTATGTTACTTCCAAAGATGTGGTGCATGGTTTTCATATTTATGAAAAAAATGTAAACATGATGGCTGTGTATGGCGGCATTAATAAAACAACTGTAAAGTTTGACGAACCCGGAGTATATAAAATTGTATGCCATGAATACTGCGGTGTTGGTCATCAGAATATGGAAGGGAAAGTACTGGTCTATTAAAAACAAAACGAAACCTACTGTAAATATTTTTCAAATGAAAGTTAGCAGCACATTTAAACGGATTATATTTCTGGAACTGGCCATACCCACCGCTTTATTACTGATCGGGATTTATCATGGTTTGATGCAAACAGTGTACAGAGCCGGTGTTTTGAACCAGACCTCTTTTGCCAAACTGGATTATTACCAGGGTCTCACCTTACATGGTGTTATCAATGCTATTGTACTCACTACATTTTTTGCAGTAGCTTTTGGTCATGTAACCATCACTTATTATTTTAAAAAAGAACCCAATAAAAAACTGATGTGGTTCAGCTTTGCCTTAATGTTAACGGGAACCGTAATGGCGGCCTGGGCTATGCTGGCCGGTAAAGCCTCTGTACTTTATACTTTTTATCCGCCTTTGAAAGCACATCCGCTATTTTACCTGGGAGCTGCTTTATTAATCGTTGGTTCGTGGATCCCATTTTTTGACTGGACCAGCATGTACTTAAAATGGAAAAAAGAAAACCCGGTAACAAAAACACCACTGGCCGTTTTAGGTACCCTGATCAATTTCACTATTTGGTTTGTGTGTACACTGGCTGTTGCTTATGAAGTTCTGGTATTATTAATTCCCTGGTCCATGGGTTGGACAACCGGGGTAAATGTTAACCTTGCCCGTACCTTATTCTGGTTCTTTGGTCATGCACTGGTTTATTTCTGGTTGCTGCCTGCTTATATCATGTTCTATACGATCCTTCCAAAAATTGCCGGGGGCAAACTGTACTCAGATCTGGCAGGAAGAATTGTTCTTTTCCTCTTCCTGATTTTTTCTATACCTGTAGGAGTGCATCACCAATATAGTGACCCAACTATTACTCAAGGAGTAAAATTTTTACATGGCATGTTAACGTATGGCGTAGCCATACCAAGTTTTATCACGGCATTTACTTTAGCAGCATCATTGGAATATGCAGGAAGAAAAAATGGAGGCAAGGGATGGTTTGGCTGGATGAAAAAACTACCCTGGTTTGAAAGTGATAAATACCTTTTTGCCTATTTTATTTGTGGACTTATTTTATTTGTATTCGGTGGCGTTACCGGAATTGTAAATGCTTCCTATTCCCTGAATAAAATAATTCATAACACTGCCTGGCTGCCTGGTCATTTTCATATGACGGTTGCTGGTCCTGTTTTTTTGGCCATCATAGGTATGAGTCTTTACATGTATTCAAAAATGAGTGGTAAAAAAATTATGTGGCCCAAATTGAATACAACTATTCCTTACCTGTGGATGATCGGCATGTTGATCTTTTCTACCGGGATGAGTTGGGGCGGATTGATTGGCGAACCAAGAAGAACCAATATGGGAACTACTTACCTGAATCCTGATAGTGAATTGTTCCGTTCAGAATGGGTACCTACCACTACACTTGCTATGGCAGGAGGCTTTATCATGTTTGTTGCCGGGATGTTATACATCATCATCTTCTTCGGCACCATGATGCGTAAAAAAAGCGAAGAAGCTGTTTTGGAAATTCCGGTCAGCGAAGCATACCACGATGAAAAAAGAGTTCCCTTGTTTGATACATTCAAACCCTGGCTAGTGGCAATGGTTTTTCTGGTCCTGGTAGCATATGTTCCTGCATTATTAAATGTGCAGAAAAACACCGGGGCCAAAGCACCACCTTTTAATATAGATAATCCGATGCCGGTAGAAATGAATAAGAAGAAATGAAAATGAATTCCAGCATAAAATATTTTCTGATCGCAGTATTTGTATTGCCTGTTACAGCCTACATGCTGATAAGCTGGTATGAAAACAAATTGCAAAAACTACCGGTATTGGGAAAACCAGGGTTGGTAAATGGGAAAATGAAGGATCATACCATTGCAGCATTTTCATTTACTGACCAGGATGGAAATAATTACAGGGAATCAAACTGGAAAAACAAAATAGTAGTTGCTGATTTCTTTTTTACCCGCTGCCCTACTATCTGTCCAAAAATGACAAACAGTTTGAAAGCTGTAAGGGATGCCTATAAAAATGATGAGTCTGTATTGATAAGTTCGTTTACCGTAGATCCCGAAAATGACAATCCGGAAATTCTAAAAAATTATGCTGAAAAATTTTCGATTGAAAAGACTGGATGGAAATTACTGACCGGAGATAAAAAAGAAATTTACAAACTGGCCCGTAATAGTTTTTTCATTACCGCTACGGATGGCGATGGCGGACCGGGAGATTTTATTCATAGTGAAAACCTGGTGTTACTGGACCAGCACAGAAGGATCCGTGGTTATTATGATGGCACCAGCTCCATTTCCACTACTCAATTAATTCAGGATATAAAAAAAATAAAAAATGAAAACTAAAAAGTATGTCTTGCTTGGATGGTTATTGTTTTTAGCATACGTGTTGATGGCTGCTCCGCCATTAGAAGAAGGAAAATCCATCTTTATGACCCGATGTGCTGCCTGTCACAATGTAAACAAAAACCTGACAGGGCCTGCATTGAATGGAATTGATAAAAAAAGATCGACAGAATGGATATTCAACTTTATTAGATCATCACAGACCATGGTAAAAAATGGAGATAAAGATGCCATAGCCATTTTCGAACAATTCAATAAAATTCCCATGCCTGATCATCCGGATCTGACGGAAGAAAACATCAATAATATTATAGAATTTATAAAATCAGAGAGCAAAGATGTCGCAACCACGATTCCTTTTATACCCGGAAAACTAAAGACTGCTTATACCCCTTTAAAAATAAATGACTATGCATTTTTTGGCGGATTCCTGATTGTTGTAGCAATCCTCGTATCTGTATTATACTTTGCGGTGCAATCAAAAACATACGAACAAAAAATGCGTAATAACTCAGTCCCATCCTAACATGGGCAATCGTTGGTTTTCGTTTCAATTGAGACCCCCCGATTCTTCGGGGGGTCTGTTTTTACACATTGCAAGAATTATCTTTGTCAAATGCGAATAGACATCATCACTGTTTTACCCGAACTACTGGATAGCCCCCTGCAGCACAGTATCATGAAAAGAGCACAGGAAAAAGGATTGTTGGAAATTCATATCCATCAGTTACGTCAATGGGCGGTAAATGAATATGGACAGGTGGACGACTATCAATATGGTGGTGGCGCCGGTATGGTGATGATGTGTGAACCGCTGGCAAAAGCCATTGAAAGTTTATCAAAAGAAATAAAATACGACGAGGTTATTTATTTATCACCTGATGGTGAAAAACTAAACCAGAAGATTGCCAACACATTTTCTTTAAAAGAAAACCTGCTGATGATCTGCGGACATTACAAAGGAATTGATGAAAGAATACGGGAGCATTTTGTAACCAAAGAAATTTCTATTGGAGATTATGTGCTCAGTGGTGGTGAATTAGCCGCTGCAGTATTGGTGGATACCATCGGCAGGTTGTTGCCCGGCGTATTGAATGATGAAACTTCGGCCCTGACTGATTCTTTCCAGGATAATTTACTGGCCCCGCCGGTTTATACAAGACCTGAAGATTTTCGTGGCTGGAAAGTACCGGACATTCTGATGAGTGGCGACCATAAGAAAATTGAAGAATGGCGGCATGAACAGTCTGTGAAAAGAACAACAGAAAGAAGGCCGGATATGTTAGAAAGCGAATAATTTTTATACATCATCATTACTATTTGAGTTTGTTTAAAATTAAAATGAAATCTTCTCCTCTCAGGTTTTGTGTGAATGCTATTCTCCCCCGTTGGGGGAGTTAGAGGGGGCTGAACCTATGAAAGAAGGCCGGATATGTTTACAGATATTTCAGATTAACCTGTTTCAATAATTTTCCGCCACTCATCAGCCTTTTCAATTACTTTGTCTTTTTTTAATCATTTTAAATAAATCCTTTTAGCATCTTGAGCTTTAATTTCAGAACCCAACAGCATGAAATCAATCACCCTCATACTGATCTTTATCTTTTTTGTATTTCATTCCTCTGCCCAACAGATAAATAATGCCAATTACCAGCAGGATTATCAGCTTCATATTGTAAAAGCCATTGATGTTATAAAAATTGATGGCAAACTGAATGAAGCCTCCTGGCAACAAGCACATACCATTAAAAATTTCTGGCAAAAATTTCCGGTGGATACCGGCAGGGCTCAACGGCAAACCGTTGTAAGAACAACCTATGATGGAAACTTTATTTATTTCGGCATTACCTGTTACGATACCAGTTATTACGTGATACAAACCCTGAAAAGAGATGTGGATCCGGGTGGCAGTGATGGGGTCGGCATTATCATTGACCCGGTGAATGAAAAAAACAATGGATTTTTATTTACAGTGAACCCTTATAATGTACAGGCAGAGGATTTGCTAAGTGCTGGTGGCGGAGATAATAACATTAGTTTCAGTTGGGATAATAAATGGTTTTCACAAACAACAAGGCTTAAAGACCGGTGGATTGTTGAAATGGCTATACCTTATAAAACGCTGCGCTACGAGGCCGGTAAAACAACCTGGGGTATTAATTTCATCCGCTCCGACCGGAAGAATAATGAATACAGCACCTGGACAAAAGTTCCGATCAATCTGCAATTTTATGATTTTGGTTATACCGGCGCATTAATATGGGATGCTCCGCCGCCGCCGCCCGGAAGAAATATTTCAGTCATTCCTTATCTCACCGGAGCTGTGACAGCCAACCCTGAAGACGGAGAAAAAACAGATGGAGAGTTAAACCAGGGATTTGATGCCAAGATTGCCCTTTCATCAAAACTAAATCTTGATCTTACTGTGAACCCGGATTTTTCACAAGTGGAAGTGGACAGGCAGGTTACCAATCTTACAAGGTTCAATATATTTTTTCCTGAACGCAGAACTTTCTTTATTGAAAACGCTGATCTTTTTTCTCAATATGGCATCCCGCCTATCCGTCCCTTTTATTCCAGAACAATTGGCCTTGATAAAGATGGTAACCGCATCCCTATTTATGCAGGTATCCGATTGACCGGAAACCTGGATAATAAAACCCGCATCGGCATTTTAAGTATGCAAACGGGCAAGCAGGGAGATTTTGCCGCACAGAATTATAGTGCTGTTTCTATTACAAGAAGAATGTTGAAGCGATCCATCATTAAAGCTTATTACTTCGGAAGAGAAGCTTTTATGAGTGAACAAAAGAAAAAAGATAATCCACTTGACCGTTATGGAAGAAATGCAGGACTTGAACTGGGATATACCAGTAACAAAGGAGATATACAGACATGGTATAGTTTTCACCAAAGCTGGAAATATGGCATCAATAAAGATGATCATTATCTGAATGGTGGCTTTGCCTACTCCGGCAGAAAGTTATCCGCCGTTATTAATTATGATGGCGTAGGTACCAATTATTATACGGATATGGGATTTGTGCAACGGATAGAAAACTATGATGCTGCATTGGATACCAGCATCAGGTTAGGTTTCAGAAGCATTTACTCCAATCTTAGTTTTACGATGTTTCCTAAAAAAGGTAAATTCAATTCGCAAAAAATTAATGCGGTTAATTTTTTTGTATGGAATCCTGACGGCAGTTTTAATGAAAGAAGCAGTGAATTCTCATACCTGTTTAGTTTTAAAAATACAGCAGAATTAAAATTGGGTTTAACCAACCAGGATGTAAGGCTGCTGTATCCAACTTCATTTACAGATTATGAGCCTATACCAAAAGGCACATACCGTTTCAGCAATTACAGTGCAAAATACCAGTCGGACAAGCGGACAAAATTTAATTTCGGCGCCGGTATAAGGGCTGGTGATTTTTATAATGGAACTATTCAGCAATACACCCTGGAATTGAATTACCGTGCACAACCCTGGGGAAATTTCGGCGTGGCATTTGAACAGAATGATTTAGACTTCCCTGGTATTTATGGAAAATCATCTTTATTCCTGGTAGCGCCGCGGATTGAAATCAATTTCAGCAACAGCTTATTCTGGACAACCTTTATACAATACAATACCCAGCAGAACAATTTCAATATTAACAGCCGTTTTCAATGGCGGTATAAACCCATGAGTGATATTTTTCTTGTTTATACTGATAATTATTTTGTTGACCCTACATTTAAAAACAGGAACCGGGCTGTTGTGTTTAAAATGAATTACTGGTTGAATCTGTAAGTCTTTCTTTAAATACCCAAAGGCCGTTGTACCGACCTTTGGGTTGTCTAAACTTATGGATAACGATTGCTAATGGTGACAGAATGTTTTACAATTTGGTAAGTGTTATGGAAAATGGCAAATGATAATAGCCATAAAGAGTTTCTCCGTTTCGCAAAGCTGCTACATCAGAATTGGAGCTGATCGCACAATTACCTGGTACCATTGTCCATTGCGTTTCTGAATTACGCGTAATTACTGCAAAGGAAGTCGGGCTCCCGGCTACATCGTCATAATTCCTGTGAAAATTTACACCCCAGGCCGGAGCCGGTTCTGTCTTTGTGCTATAAGCTGTGCCACCGTGTAATGTTATACATTGAGAAGATCCCACTGTCATTGTCTGAATGGGTGTTGCCGGTATTAAAGATGAACCAATTGTTACTAACCGATCTCCAATATCCAGGTTTGGGTCTCCGGATATAGGGGGATTATTTACGGGATAGCCCTCCAATGGAGAATCAAAGTTGAATTTAATATACCGGGTCAGGGGAGTTGTTTGATTAGGTCTGGATTGAAGCCGGGTATTAAACTGAAAATTTCCAGCATTATCAAATTGTGCTCTGATATTACCAACGCCATCTAAGTAGTCACCCCCTCCATCGCTGGTAATTTTATTACCAGCATCATCGCTGATTGTTACTCTCAGATAAGTAGTTGGCGGTGTGTTGGGATTGCCGCCTCCTTTAGCAGTAGCAAATTCTTCTACAATAGGAGATCCCAGACTTAAAGTTTCCTTTTTACAGGAAGTGAATATCTGGCTTAATAATAAAATATTAATTAAAGCAAGAAGAAGTGTAGATTGTTTCATATTAAATTATTTTAAGGTTAAAAATTTTATTGTCTAAAAATATTCCTGGAATTCCATGCATTCAATACAGGTTTACCATCTGTACGAATGGCTTTATTAAGTGTGCAGTTCAGAAAACAAGCGTATAGAACGGAGGATTGACGGAAAAGGTCAATTGTTTAATCTGTTGATTCCCTTAATAAACAGAAACCAGCAGTTATTACTAAAACAAATACAGATAATAAATGTCTTTAGACAACAATAAAATATCTGGTTAATTTACTAACTTAATAGAGCCATCTCACCGGGAAAATGTGTTAACGGGTTGTGAGAGCAGTAAAACGATCATAATCCCAGCTCTATTTACCAAAAATCTGATTTCATTTGATAAACTCTATTTCTCTTATTATCTGATTTAAATTTTTCTTTTGTGAAAAACATTGTTGGTTGCTTATTGATTTTGCCAATTGTAACAATTTCTCAATATGTAAAATCACAAAATCAACTGTCTTCTGCTTATTTTGACTCCTTGTTATATATTTTTCAAACATCTAAAGATGACAGTGTAAAAGGGCTGTTTGCATTGAACATTACACAAGTCAAAATGGAAAATGCACAAAACAGCGGCAATTGGGACGATGCTATTGAATGGGCAAAAAAAGGACTTCATCATTCTATAAAAAGTAATTTCAGATTTGGTATCCGCAGATGTAATTGGCAACTGGGAAGAAACTGGATGTTAAAAGGGGATTATCCGAAAGCAGTCTTGTATTTCACAGGAATGCTGAATGCTGCGATTCAAGAAGATATTCCAAAACCAATTGAAACAGCTTATTACTGGATTGGGAATTGTTATATGCTTTTGGGCAATTACAATGAAGCATTGAAAAATCTTCAGGCAGGACTAAATATCTGTATTAAACGTTCTGCAGAAATATTCGATTTCGAATCGGATCGGACAAGATTAATTTTAAAAATAGGTGACTCTCATTTAAAATCAAAAGATTATTCAAAAGCTTTAGAATGTTATAAAAAATTGCTTGATGAAAGGCAAGCAGATAATACAGGTGAAATGTATGCTAAGCTTGCATTAGCGCAAATAGGGATGAAAAACTATGATGATGCTAAGAAAAGTTTACAAACAGCTATTAAGCGTTTACCAAATCTGCTTGATCGCAAAGTCGAAGTTGAATTAAAAGGAATCCTTGGAAGTTTCTTATTGCAAATAGGAGAAGCATATTGTAAACTGGGTCAAATACAAGAGCATTCCGAAAGAAAAAACACTTATAATGAAGCCATAAATTACCTATCTAAAAGTTTAGATCTTCTTAAGGATGGCACCGCTGGTCAAGAGGCCCTGATTGACGCCTATGCCCTTTTGAAAGAAGCCTGTGAAGATATTAATGATTATCAGAAAGCATTGTACTATTCCAATCTTTACAATCACCTGAAAGATTCTATTTACAATAAAACAACCTACTTAAAACTTGCCGACCAGCAAATAAAATTTGAAACAGAAAAAGCAGCGGCTATCTTAAAGTCAGAACAGGAAAAAGAAAGAATAGAACAGGATGCACTCAGAGATAAAATGCTGGCAGATCAAAAGCTGGTTGATCAAAAAATAATAGATGAGGAAAAACTGAATAAAGAAAAATCCATCGCAGAAGAAAAATTAAGATCGGCCAACCTGATTGCCTCCGAAAAAGCCAAACAGGAAAAACTGCGAGCACAAAAACAACAAACAAATAACTTGTTACTCATGGGACTTATTCTGGTAGTTGTGACATCCGTATTTCTTATGTTATATCTACGACAAAGACATCAAAAGAAAAGAGCAGTTGAAAAAGCTGAATCCATTCATAAAATGGCAGAACTTGAACTACAAAGTCTGCGGGCACAGTTGAATCCTCATTTCATGTTCAATTCACTGAACTCATTGCAGCGATTGATCCTGATGGAGGAAAGTGACAAATCACAATCCTACCTTTCCCGTTTTTCCAAAATGCTGCGCATGCTGCTGGAAAATGCTGATAAACCTTTTATTCCGCTTCAGAGAGAAATTGATTTTCTCCAGTTGTATCTGGGATTGGAAAAACTTCGGGTGCCGGACCTTCAGTATTCCATTTCTACAGATCCTTCGTTGAACACCGAACAAACTCTTATTCCCAATATGATCCTGCAGCCTTATGTGGAAAATGCCATCTGGCACGGGTTATCACACAAAGAAAATGACAAACAGGTGCAGGTACGTATTTACCGTGAAATCGGATCACTGAATTGCGAAGTGGAAGACAATGGTGTAGGTAGAAAAAAAGCAGAAGAACTGAAAAGTCTTTTTCGTAAACAACACCAGTCAAAAGGAATGGAACTGTTGACCAAGCGGTTTAAATTACTGAACGAAGAATTTGGTTCTTCCATCCAGGCTACTGTCACCGATAAGAAAAAAGATGAAGAAGACAGCGGCACACTTGTCACCATAAAAATACCGGTAATGCAAACTGACTGATGCGCAATGAAACAATGATACGAACCATCATTATTGACGACGAGCCATGGGCCATTGATGTGCTCACCATGTTGTTGAAAAAAAAATGCAGTCATGATGTGCAGGTAGTAGCCACCAGCAACTCTCCTTCACTTGGCAAATCACTAATTGAAAAACATAATCCTGATCTTGTTTTCCTGGATATTGAAATGCCCGGTATGACAGGAATTGATATTGTACATTCTTTTAAGAACCCTTCCTTCAGGGTTGTTTTTATTACTGCATATGATGCTTATGCAGTAGAAGCTTTCCGGTTGAGTGCTCTGGATTATTTATTAAAACCTGTAGAAGCCAATGACATTATAAGAGTGATTGAAAAGATCAAGCGGGATATCGCCAAAAATGAAAACCTTTTAAGCTCACGATTGGATACGCTGGAAAAGATTATGCAGCAAAGTAACCACACATCTGAATCAAAGATCGGAATTGCAATGTCGGATAAAATAATTTTTATAACCATTAACACAATTATATACTGCCAGGCAGAAGGTCCTTATACACACTTGTATATGGAAGATGGGAAAAAGATAGTAGCATCCAAAACACTTGGCGAATTTGAACATCAGCTGGCAGTTCACCATTTTTTCCGGATTCATCATTCCTTTCTGATCAACCTGAAAAAGATAAAGGAGTATCAGCGTTCCAATGGCGGTTATGTGGTGATGGATAATAATGAAAAGCTGGAGGTATCACATCGTAAACGCAATGATTTTCTTTCTGCTATTAATGATTCTGTTGTTTGAAGTATTGATAATTAAAAAAGCCATTCCAAATTCATGGAACGGCTTTCAATTTTCAGGCTAAGATTTAATGTGGACTTGCCATATAGGGGAATGAACTAAGAAAAGGTTTATCATTTGCATTCACATGATCACTGGTCAGGCCCGGATTAGATCCACCGGTGGCTCCACCAAAGATCAGCGTAAGCTCTACATCAATGACATCGTCATTCAATGCCCTGCCGGTTAAAACATTTACGCCGTCATAAAAACTGGTGACACCGGTAGTGCTTGCATTCAGCACATCCGTTACCAATACACCTGCAAATTGACTGGCATTCAAACCAAGAATATTAGATGAATATCCAAATGCATTCAGCTTATTGACGAAGTCAGTAAAAAATGCTGCATTCATTGCGGAAGGTGTAGTTGTGTTGAATTCATTTTTTCTTGCAGAACCAACAAATACGGTATTGATGGCAGGTCTTGCCATCTGGTCGCCCTGCTCATATACTTCCAGTTGGGGAGGATTGCCTCCGGCTTTATATGCAATGGCAAGGTCATTGTTTATGTTTTTCTGGCAGGCAGCCATCAGCACTACGGTTGCCACAAAACTGAATTGAAATAATTTTTTCATGTTGTTGTTTTTGATTTTAATAATTAGTTAGCGATCATGCCGGTTTTCTTTTTCGATTCGGCCCATACATTGATGGTGCCGCTTCCGCCCAACATGGATTTGGGAACTTCCACTACAATGCCCAATACATTGGTGCCGGCAAATGTATCTGTACCGGGGTTATTGAATGAGGTTGCTGTTCCGGCTATGACCTGCTGAAAAGCGCCAAGGTCAAAAAAGAAAGGATCATCTCTTGGGCCGGCAAATACTTTTACTCCTTTTTGTTCTGAAACAATTGCAGCTTGGCCATAAGGAGTAATATCTACCTGTGCAGTAAAATCACTGATATTTAAATAGCTGGTAGTACCTGTGGTTTTGGGTGCTACGGGCCCGTACACTTTCATTTTACCATTTTTGGCAATACATTGAATAACGAGATCCTCTACATTATCTCCATTGTTATCAATGTTGAATTCGATCATGGTATTCT
>CAZOOT010000049.1:0-6467 GCA_964581455.1 uncultured Chitinophaga sp.
TTTGATGCCATTCAAAAAAAAGAACACCAGCATCCTCATATAAAAGAATGGGAGTTTATAGATCCTAAATTTATTGCCAACAATTAATTGATTTCAGTTCTTAAAAAATAAAAATACTTTTTATGAAAAGAAAAGAGTTTCTAACAAAGACAGGATTGGCCGCTGCTTCATTTGCAGTACTTCCTTCTGCAAGACTTTTTGCTGCTTCTGCAGATAAAATTGTAAAAGTGGTGATGATCGGGGTTGGATTCAGGGGGCAAAATCATCTTGATCTTTTATTAAACAGGGCAGATGTGGAAATAGTAGCCATCTGTGATATTGATGACCGGATGCTGAACAGCGCTAAAGGAATAATAGCTAAGAGTGGTAAAAAAATGCCGCAGGTATTTACTGGCGATCCCTATGCCTGGAAAAAAATGCTGGAATTAAAAGGTCTGGATGCTGTGGTTATTTCTACACCATGGGAATGGCACAAGGAAATGATCATCGGCTCACTGGAAGCAGGAATAAAATATGTGGGATCAGAAGTGGTGATCGGCATCACTTTACAGGATCATTGGGATGTGGTGAAAGCAGCTGAAAAACATAAGGGACATGTCATGATGTTGGAGAATGTTTGTTACCGCAGGGATGTGATGGCAGTATTGAATATGGTGAGACAGGGATTGTTTGGAGAGATGATTCACCTGCAGGGTGGCTATCAGCATGATCTTCGAGAAGTAAAATTTAACGATGGTATAAAAGGATATGGCGGCGGATGTGAAATGGGTGAAAAAGGGTGGACTGAGGCTAGGTGGAGAACACATCATTCTGTTTACAGAGATGGCGATTTATATCCAACACATGGTATCGGGCCTATTGCACATTATATAAATATTAATAGAGGAAACCGATTTATAAATCTGAGTTCTTTTTCTACCAAGGCAAGAGGCTTGCATAATCATGTGGTAAAAACCTGTGGCCCCGATCATCCCAATGCTAAAGTGAATTTTAAACTGGGTGATGTGGTGACTACTTCTATCAAATGTGCCAATGGTGAAACAATTTTATTGCAACACGACACCAATTTACCGAGACCTTATTCTTTAGGTTTCCGTGTACAGGGAACCAATGGCATCTGGATGGATCTGAACAAGGGAATTTATATTGAAGGACAATCTGTCAAAGCTCATCAATGGGATGAGGCAAAACAATGGTTGGATAAATATGATCATCCATTATGGGCCAGGTGGAGTAAGGAAGCATCCGGTTCAGGACATGGTGGTATGGATTTTTATGTCATTCATTCATTCATTGAATCTGCAAAAAGAAATACAGCAACGCAGATGGATGTATATGATGCTGCAGCGTGGAGTGCCATCACTCCGTTAAGTGAACAATCCATAGAGCTGGGTAATGAAACAGTGGAGTTTCCGGATTTTACCAGCGGACAATGGATGTACCGCAAACCTGTATTTGCTTTGAATAACGATTATTAAAATAACGGAATGATTTTATAGAAAATACAACAACACTATGTCATTTCTCCGACAGGTTTTCTTTTAAATAAAAACTACTATTGTGTTTATAAAAAACTAAATTCGAACAGGGTATTAAATTTTTAAACCCGGCCTGGAAATGTGTACTGTAAGTTTTATACCGATAGATGATCAGGTTTTCATTACTTCAAACCGTGATGAAAAAGTAAGCCGTAAAAAAGCAATATCTCCTTTTTTAATCAAGTACAAAGAACATCATTTTCTTTTTCCAAAAGATGCAGATGCCGGTGGTACATGGATCACTGCAAAAGAAAACGGGGATGCAGCGGTTTTATTAAATGGAGCATTTGAAAATCATGTACACCAGCCGCCATACAGAAAAAGCAGGGGCATTATTTTATTAGATATCATGGCTGCAGAACATCCGTCCATTGAGTTTGCAGATATTAACCTGGATCGTATTGAGCCATTTACTATAGTTTTAAAAGAGAATAGTTTTTTATTCGAGCTTAGATGGGATGGAAAAAAACATTTTATAAAACAGTTGCCTGCAGATCATCCGAAGATCTGGTCTTCTGCAACTTTATATGACCCCGCAGTGGTAAAGCAAAGAGAGAAATGGTTCAATGATTTTATAAACAATAATCCAAAACCATCAGAGGAAGACATTTTCAACTTTCATCAGTTTACAGGCGGCGGCGATTTACGCAATGATTTACTGATGTACCGGGACGGGGCACATTCCACCGTAAGTATTACCAGCATCACTTTGGCAAACGAAGAAACCAATATGACTTACCTGGATCTGGCAAATAATAAAGTATATAAAAGCGGCTTTACCCATAAAGCTGTTACTTTAAAATAGTGCTCCGGCGTTTATCATATCATCCTTTTTTTATTAAACTATTTCATTGGGAATACTGGCCATTTCATGTACTGTATATTCCAGTTTATATTTATTGGGGCTTACTGGCATTAAGAGCAAGGTCTTTTTTCTTTTTCAATACTTCCAATCCAACCATCAGGAATGGTGGTTTTCTGTTGGAATCTAAAAAAGAGATCTATGATCTGATACCTGAAGCGTATTATCCCCGCACTAAACTTTTTGTTACAGGTTCTGATCCGCTTGAAATTTTAAAAAATCTAAAGCTTTCTGGTTTTAAATTCCCGCTGATTGGTAAGCCGGATATTGGTATGAAAGGAATGGGAGTGAAGAAACTGGAAAATGAAATTGAATTATCGGAGTATGCTGCAGGATCGAAAGTTGATTTTCTGATCCAGGAGTTTGTAAATTATAAAAATGAGATCGGAATTTTTTATTATCGTTTTCCAAATAAGGCGAACGGAACTATTTCCGGAATTGTCAGAAAAGAATTTCTTGCCGTGACCGGTGATGGAGTTTCTACCATGGAAGAACTGGTCAGAAAAAATAAAAGATACATTTTGCAACTACCCGTTCTTAAAAAAACAAAAAGAGATGAACTGGACCGGATTTTGAAAAAAAGGGAAGAATTTATTCTTGTGCCCTACGGCAATCATATTCGGGGAGCAAAATTTATTGATGACAGCCATTTAATTGATGAAGAGCTGACACATTTATTTGATTCAATCTGTAAAAAAGTGAATGGTTTTTATTTTGGCAGGCTCGACATTCGTTTTAATTCCTGGGAAGAGTTGAAACGGGGAAAGAAATTTTCAATTATTGAATTAAATGGAGCAGGCAGCGAACCAACTCATATTTATGATCCAAAGCATTCCATCTTTTTTGCCTGGAAAGAAATAATCAGGCACCTGAATATCATGTGGCGGATCAGCCGGATGAATCATCGGCCCAAGGAAAGACCTTATATGAGCACATGGGAGGGATTAAAAATGCTTAAAGAGAACAACAGGTATATAGAAATGATAAGTTGATTTTTTACCTGAACAATCCAAATAGCCCACCCGAATCCTCAACCCCAACATAAACACCGTCATTTCTTATTTCTACAGGCCAGTGTTTCAGATAATAGCCTTCGCCACTTACATTGCGGCCATTTTGCATATTGTATTTATACCTGTGTAAAGGACAAACTATATTTCCCAGTGCATCTATATGCCCTTCAGCTAAAATACCACCGGCATGAGGGCATTTATAAGCGAATGCAAAAATTTCATTTTCGATTTTTCCAATACAGATCTGTTTTCCATTTAATTCGGTAACCGCAATATTGTTTTCGGAAAAATTAAATTCATTTTGATGATCTGCAACTTTGTGCCAGGTATATTTCTTTTCTGCCATCAATAAAGGAATTCAGTTTTGTAGGGATACCTTACTCTATACACTTCCCTTACTTTTTCAAGAATAATCTTTCTTAATTGTTCCAGGTTTCTTTTTTCTATAGCTGAAATAAAAATAGCATTATCATTTGTTTCTCTTTCCCATCTTTCACGAAGGTCTTCCAGTAATTCTTTTTTTACCGGTTCTTCCAGCCATTCATCAAAAGTGTTTTTTTCGTACAGGTCCATTTTATTGAAAATGGTTATAATGGGTTTTTCAAATGCTTTAATATCCTGTAGCGTTTTATTTACAACTCCAATCTGGTCTTCGTATGCCGGATGCGAAGTATCAACTACATGTAAAAGAATATCGGCTTCCCTTACTTCATCCAGTGTGCTTTTAAAACTTTCAACAAGGTGGTGGGGAAGTTTTCGGATAAATCCTACTGTATCACTTAATAAAAAAGGAGTTGTTTCAAAAACTACTTTTCTGGTAGTAGTATCCAGTGTAGCAAACAACTTATTTTCAGCAAACACATCACTCTTGCTTAACATGGTCATAATGGTTGACTTTCCCACATTGGTATATCCTACTAAAGCCACACGAATAAATTCACCCCGGTCTTTTCTTTGAGTAAAAGCCTGTTTATCTATTTCAGCAAGTCGTTTTCTTAATAAGGAAATTTTATCACGAACAATCCGGCGGTCAGTTTCTATCTCCGTTTCACCCGGACCTCTTGTTCCAATACCACCTCCTAATCTTTCCAGGTGTTTCCACATTCCACGCAACCTTGGTAATATATATTGGTATTGCGCCAGTTCTACCTGTGCTTTGGCTTGGGCCGTTTTAGCCCTGCGGGCAAAGATGTCAAGTATCAGGTCACTTCGGTCTATTGTCTTAATTTCTGTTGCTTTTTCAATATTATTGATCTGTGCACCGCTCAATTCATCATCAAAAATGAGGATACGAACATCTTTTTCTTTACAGTATTTTTTTATTTCTTCCAGCTTCCCTTTACCAATAAAAGTTTTACTGTCCGGATGTGCCAGTCTTTGTGTAAATCTTTTCACAGTAATGGCACCTGCTGTTTCTGCAAGAAACGCAAGTTCATCTAAATATTCCTGGACCTGGACGTCTGTATGATTTTTTTGTGCTAAACCAACCAACACAGCTTTTTCCTCTTTCCCAATACTGTTTTTTTTATCGAGCATAATTTGTATGAACTACCGCATGAATGACTTAAGTGTACAAAATTAAAAAAGTGATTCGTGAAGCGAACCACTTTTCTGAATATTTTAAAAAAACTCTGATGTTTTGATCTTAAAGTCCGCTTAATGAAAGCCCGATACTATAAGGCTTCACATTAGGCCCTAACCCTTCTTTTACAAATACACCAAGATTATAAGTGCCGAAAAGTGACCAGTTACCATATCCAACCCGCATGGTTCCTGCAAAGCGGTTGCCATTGAAAAAATATTTATCCTTTAGTTTTTGTACATATTTATCAGAGAAGCCTGTCACGGTATTGCCGTCTTTAGTTACAAAATTTTTATTTTTTGTATGTACATCCACCAGGGTTCCGATCTTAATTCCCAATGCAGCTTTTAAACTTTTTTTACTATTCTCAGGATTGCTGCTATATCTTAATTCGAGTGGTAATTCCAGATAAGCATTTACCAGTTTTGATTTTTGAAAATGATTGGTGTCTTTCACATTCTGAAACCTTAGGGGGCTTTGTCTTTGTGTAATGGTAACATTGGTCTTTTCAAAAAACATATGATCGGTTCCTATCCCCGGGCCTAATGCCAGACTAAAACGAGGGTCTGATTTAAAAGGCATATCAATCATAACGTAAAAATTAAAACTGCGTGAAAAACCACCAGTAGTGATGCTGTCAGGTTTTTTTGCCCATCCGGTTATTCCATACTGAATCATCAAGTGATCATTTGATCTGCCTGTAAGTTTTACTTTACTCCAGTCTTTTTTCTTGCTGGTCTTCGTATCAGGGATATCCTGAGCTAAAAGTGACAATGAAAAACAAAAACAAAAAGCGACTTGAAAAAATTTCTTCATATTAATTTTCGTGTGGGACAAATGTATTTTCATCCCGGTTAACAAAAGGTTAAAGAACATATTCAAAAAAAATGCGGAATTTTTTCCGCATTAATAAATTTTGTGGACCCTGTCTCGATTTAATCGGGACGCCCCCTCCGACTTATGTCGGGATGCTTTGATCAGTATCATACATTTTTATAAGCTCTTTAATCCTGCTTCTGTTTTTCCAGCCTTTCAATTGTTTTTCTCTTTTAAACGCCAACAATTTTGAGTCGAAAAATTCAGTATAACTTATTTTCCAATCCTTAGCTTTTGATGTATAGCCTTTGTGGTTGGATAAATGTTTTCTTAATCGTTCAACAGGATTTTTAGATGATCCTATATAATAAAGATCTAAACTCTTAGAATAAAGGATGTAAACAAAATATTGCATCCAGTATTATTAATTTGTGGACCCTGTTGGGATCGAACCAACGACCCCCTGATTATGAGTCAGGTGCTCTAACCATCTGAGCTAAGGGTCCTGACTGAAAAGACAGCCAAGTATATTTTAAACATTCAAGAACTAAATCGAACCAATGACCCTCCCGACATTAGTCGGGATGCTCTAACCATCTGGGCTAAGGGTCCTGACTGAAAAGACAGCCAAGTATATTTTAAACATTCAAGAACTA
>CAZOOT010000049.1:6567-21600 GCA_964581455.1 uncultured Chitinophaga sp.
AACTAAATCGAACCAATGACCCTCCCGACATTAGTCGGGATGCTCTAACCATCTGTCCAAAGGACTCCTTCGGATAGCTAAGGGTCATGAGCTTTTGGGCTCCGGGCGGCAAAAATAGAAAAATCTTATGGCAATTCCATTCTATATCTTATATATAAAAAGCATAATTTTAAAGTGCTTAATTATTGCTTGTGAATGAAAATGAACATATAAAAAAACTACTTTACTCCATCTCCATTAATGATGACCGGCTCGCTTATAAAGAACTGTTTATTCAACTGCATTTCCGGCTGAAGCAGTTCGCTTATTCAATTCTGAAGTCAAATGAAGAATCTGAAGAGCTGGTCTCAGATATTTTTATTGGAATTTGGGAAAAAAGAGCCAATCTCACTTCCATTGAATCTCCTGTTTTATACTTTTTTACCGCTGTGAAAAATCATGCGTTAAACAGATTAAGTAAATTAAAAAAGATCAGGAATCTGAATCAGGAAGAATGGTTGATACAATACCAGGGAATTTATCTTGACCCTGAACAGTTAATGCTGACTAATGAAATGATTAAGCAGATCAAAAAAGCAGTGAATGAACTTCCGCCACGCTGTAAGCTGATTTTTAAATTGGTTAAAGATGACGGCTTAAAATATCGTGAAGTGGCTGAATTGCTGCAATTATCTGTAAAAACAATAGAGGCTCAAATGACAATAGCACTCCGGCGTATTGGTAAATGCATGCATATGGAATTAAAGAGCATTTCATACTCTAAATCCAAATAAAAAAGTCAATTTCTTTTAGGGGTAAACCTGATTTATTTTGTCTTACATTTTAACTGAAGTAAGGCAAATGAATTACGAGGAAAAATTTTGGCTGCTATTTTCTAAAAAACTATCTGGTGAAGCCAGTAATGATGAATTAAAAGAACTTGAAAAGATCATTAACGAACACCCCGAATGGCAATATGCTATTCAAAATCTGACAGATCTTTGGAAGCAAAAACCGGAAATTGATTCCAGTAATGAGGAAGATGCCTATATGCTGCATCTTAACCGAATGTCAGATAAGAATGTCGCTTTTGACCAAACTCATGATAGCACTATTTTCATGAGAAATGTTAAAATGAAATGGTTTATAGTTGCAGCCTCAGCTGCTTTATTAATCATATCCGGCTTTCTGATTTTTAATAAAAGCAATTCTGTTTCTGAGAACAAGTCTGCTTTTTCAGAAATTAATGAAATCACAACCAGGTTGGGCTCTAAATCAAAAGTTCAATTACCAGATGGCACAACCGTTCTTTTAAATGCAGGCAGCCGGCTAACTTATAATAAAGATTTTGGAAAAGAATTAAGAGAAGTAAGCCTTATTGGGGAAGGATATTTTGATGTAAAAAGAAATACAGATATTCCTTTTATAATCCACACAGCAAATATTGATATTAAGGTTTTGGGTACAGTTTTTAATGTGAAAGCTTATCCGGAAGCCAGTAAGACGGAAACCAGCCTGATACATGGTAGCATTGAAGTGACGATCAAAAACAGACCCAATGATAAAATAATTCTTTCTCCAAGTGAAAAACTGGTAGTGGAGAACAATATGATTCAACAAAAAGATGCATCATCTGATAACATTCTCCCTGAACCGATAGTAACCCAGCCGCTAATCGCTATAAATAAACTTAAGTATAATCATACAGACAGTTCAATAGCAGAAATTCAATGGATAGACAATAAACTTGTTTTCAGGGACGAATCATTTATTGAACTGGCATTAGATATGGGTAGATGGTATAATGCAACTATTTCTATTACTGATCCTGTATTGGCGGGGATGAGGCTGACAGGTATTTTTGAAAACGAAACTATAGAGCAGGCGCTGGAAGCCCTGAAAGTATCTACATCATTCAATTATGAAAAAAAAGGGAATATTATTATTATTCACAAATAATTATTAAAAACATGATAATAAATAATTCATCATAGTGAGTTAATAAAACGAGGCCCCGGTGCAACGGAACCTCGCAGGTTAACATGATGTTGAATCAATCCTTGAAAAGGATTTCATTATTAACACTTCAAATCTAAAGTATGAAAAAATGCGAAACAACTGCTGTTTCAGGAAACTATCAGTTTTACTTAAAGATTGCCAGGATTATGAGACTAACAATTGCTATACTGCTTACTGCTTGTCTGCACGTTTCAGCAACGGGCTCGGCGCAGGATAAGATAACGCTGAAAGTGAACAGCGCAGAAATCAAAAAGGTTTTATTTTCAATTGAAAAGAAAAGCACTTACCGCTTTTTGTTCAATGAAGACCTGTTAAGAGGTAAACCAAAAGTGGATATAGATGTTACTGATGCACCACTTTCGGAAGTATTGGACAAAATTTTTGCCAATATAGGAGTTGGGTATAAAATAATGGGTTCTAATCTGGTAGTTCTTAAAGAAGCCATTGACAATGAATCTATAAAAGTACAAGAGGTAACAGTTTCGGGTTTTGTTATTTCTTCCACTGGCGAGCCATTATCAGGAGTATCAATTACGCTGAAAGGAACGGTTACAGGAACCGTGACTAATGTAAGTGGAAATTATACTATAACAGTTCCGGATAATGCTGTTCTGGTATTTTCCTATGTAGGGTATCAGAATGTGGAAGAAAACGTTGCCGGACGCAGCTCAATCAATGTTGTACTTCAAACCGCAAACAATTCTTTGGAAGAAGTAGTGGTGGTAGGTTATGGTACTCAAAAAAAGAAAGACCTGACGGGATCAATTAATACTGTAAAGGGTGATGAAGTGGCAAAAATGCCCGGAACCAACCCTATAGGTTCTTTGCAGGGAAAAGTACCGGGATTAACCATAGCCAATTCAGGAAGAGCAGGCGCAAGCCCAACAGTACGTATCCGTGGTATCAATAGTACCAATACAGCCAGCCCGGTGTATGTAGTAGATGGTATTTTAGTAGATGATATTGGTTTTTTGAATCCTGCAGATATAGAAACAATTGATGTGTTAAGGGATCCATCCTCAATTGCGATCTATGGATTAAGAGGTGCGAATGGAGTTATAGCCATTACTTCAAAAAGGGCTGCAAGAGGAAAGACAAGGGTTACTTTAACAAGTTCAGTGGGTATTCAAAAAGTAAACAATACAATAGAAGTAACAGATGCGGCAGGGTTCAGAAAATTATACGAACAGCAGATTGGCTATATAAGACAAACAAGTCCTACTACTGATACGTTTGATTATCGTGGTTATACAGGAAATACTGATTGGCAAAAAGAAATTCTAAGAACAGCCTTAATCACTTCACATAATATTGGAGTAGCAAACAGTGGAGAAAAATCCACAACTTATTTTAATGTTGGTTATACTAACCAGGATGGCGTTGTTGGTAATGATAATTTTGAACGGTTTATTTTGCGACTTAACCAGGAAATAAAAATCAACAACAATATTAAAGTTGGTGGAAATATTACAGGATATCATTCTATCAACACTCCCCAGGGAGTGAACATAACCAATGCCTTATGGGCTGCGCCTATCGTACCTATTCAGTATGATGCAAATACCTATTATAGCATGCCTTCATTTCAAAGAGCACAGGTAGGTAATCCAATATCAACATTGAGACGTAATGAAAATACATCTGTTGATAAAGACTATAGAGTTATTGGTAGCATTTTCGCAGAGGTGAAGTTTCTCAGGAACTTTACATGGAAGTCAACATTGTATGGCGATTTCATGTTTAGTAATTTAAGAAGTTATAATGCACTTCCATTTGCTCAAAGAGATATAGGCGAAGGCGGAATCATCAGAATGCCTGATACAACAGTGCAACCTGTTAATATTTTTCCAAGTGTAACACAAAACCAAAGTGAATCAAAAAGATTTCAACAGGATCATACTTTGTCGTTTGATAAAAGAATAAAAAATGATCACCAGGTATCTGCTATTTTAGGATTTACTACAATTTATAACAGTAGTTCATTTGTTAATGCGAACAGAAGAGATACTTCAGTATTTATTCCGAATAATCCCGATTTCTGGTATATTAATATTGCCAATGTGGCCAACCCGGGCGGTTATAGCGGAGGTGGAGGTAATAATGCAGTAGCCGGAGCTTTTGGAAGAATTAGCTACAGTTACAGAAACAGGTATCTGTTAAATGCAACTTTAAGAAGAGATGGAAGTTCAAAATTTTCTCCTGAGAACAGATGGGGAACATTTGGCAGTGTAGGTGTTGGATGGGTTGTTAGCGAAGAAGATTTCTTTACTGAAATTAAATCACTTGATTATCTGAAAATAAGGGCAGCATGGGGATTAACAGGTAATTCTAACGGAATACCTGATAACCTTTATCAGCCGGGTTTAGCCAACGCATCTACGGCTGTATTTGGGAATAATGTATTTACATCACTTCAGGCAGCTTATATAGTTGATTCATCCATCAGATGGGAAACTGTAAAAGGGATTGATATCGGATTTGATGGAAAAGCACTTCATAACCGGCTGAATTTTGAAATGACATATTATAACAGAACAACTACTGATATTTTAAGTGCAACTGATATTCCAAATGACAGCAGGCAAGCATTTAAAAATCTTGGTAAGATCATTAATAAAGGTATAGAGGTTGGATTAGGCTGGAATGATAAGATTGGTAAAAACTTTACTTACGGAATCAATGGAAATTTCAGTTATAATAAAAATGAGGTTAGCTCACTTGGTGATAATATAAATTTTCAGCTTGTAGGTAATAGTGGCGCTAATCTGACAAAAACAGGGCGATCAATCGGTTATTTTTATGGATACCGTCAGATCGGTATATATCAATCCACAGCAGATTTAGCAAAGATGGCTGCATTGTCAACATCTTTACCTGGAGATGTTGCCTATGAAGATGTTGACGGTGATGGAATAATTACAACTGCAGATAGAACATATCTCGGAACACCATTTCCGGTTTACAATTTTGGAGGTAATGTTACCCTGGGATATAAAGACTTTGATATGCAAATTGAGTTACAGGGTGTAGCAGGTAATAAGATATATACACAAAGGCGTACATCAAATTTTGCAGTATTAAATTATGAAGCCAACAGGTTAAATGCATGGACTGCTCCCGGAACAAGCAATATTGAACCAATACTTGATAACAGAAGAGCCAATAATTATCTTTTTAGCTCTTATTACCTGGAGCCCGGCGATTATCTGCGAATACGAACATTACAGATAGGTTACACATTGAAAAAGGGCCTGATGAAAAATATTGGAGTACAAAGTGGAAGAATTTATTTAAGCGGACAGAATATTGTCAACTGGTCGCAGGTAACCGGTTACTCTCCTGAAGCACAGATAGGAAGTATTTTGGGTGGAGGTGCCGATAACGGGTCTTATCCCGTACCCGCCATTTATACGTTGGGATTTAACCTGACATTTTAATAAAAATTAAATTTTCATAAAAATGAAAAAGCTAATTAATAATCACAAATTGATGCTGATAGCAATTTCTATTACTACGTTGATTCTTTTTTCAGGTTGTAAGAAATTTCTGGATACCCAAAGACAAGGGCAATATACGGAAGAGAATTATCCATATCCCGGTGGTTCGGGTCCTTACGACCAGTTTATTTTTGGGGCCTATAATGACTTAAGAAGTTTTGCTATTCATGTATTCGGATTTCTTCATGCAACCAGTATAAGAAGTGAAGATGCGGATAAAGGCAGCACACCGGCAGATGGGGGAGCTGATTCAAATGGAATGGATAACTTCCCTGTTATTACTAATAGCGGGCATGCAAATAATTTATGGGTAGGAAATTTAGGCTTGGTAAATAAATGCAACAACACATTGTTTCAGATTAAGAATAATGCACAAATTACAGCTACTCCTGATATAAAAATTCAAACAGAAGCAGAAGCAAGATATTTGAGAGCCTATGCCTATTTTAATCTGGTACGCTTTTTTGGACGGGTGCCTTTATTTGATTCATTGGTAACTGATCCTGCAGCTCAGAATAATAAGCCACAAAGTACAGCAGCCCAACTGTATGCTTTTATTGAAAGTGATTTACAATTTGCTGCTGCTAACTTACCAGCAAGCTGGGATCAAAGATTTGTAGGCCGTGCAACCCGGGGCGCTGCAAATGGATTACTTGCCAAAGTTTATCTTACTCAACAAAAATGGACTTTAGCCATGAGTACAGCAAATCTGGTAATGACATCAGGGCAATACGACTTGTCAACTCCTTATACTAAAATTTTTGAAGAAGGAGGTGAAAATAGTAAAGAGTCTGTATTTGAAATTCAAGGTACTGCTGATGCCAGTGTTCAAACAGCAAATGGTATTCAATACACACAGGTGCAAAGCGTTCGTGGTTCGGGCATTTGGAATTTAGGATGGGGTTTTAATACACCAAGCCAGCTTTTAGCGAATGCTTATGAATCCAATGATCCAAGAAGAGCCAGAACAATTTTATTTACAAGTACAGCCACTACTCCCGGGTTTACAATGTATGGCGAATTGACACCGGTAGGGTTGCCCAATCCTCGTTATAATCAGAAAGTATATACAGAAGCTGCAAGAAGGTCTTCTGTTGGAAGCAATTCTGGTTGGTGGATGAATATCCGAATACTACGCTATGCAGATGTTGTTTTAATGTATGCAGAAGCCGCAAATGAATTAGGCGGAGTAACAAATATTACGGCTGCCAGAAATGCTTTGAACTCTGTAAGAGCAAGAGCAAGGCAAGGAGCACCTGCAGGTACTTTACCAGATATTACAACTACAGATCAGAATACTTTAAGAGATGCTATTCGTTTTGAAAGAAGAATCGAATTAGCCATGGAGCATGATCGCTTTTTTGATCTGGTTCGCTGGGGAATATCTGGCCCGGTTTTACAAGCTGCAGGAAAAACAAATTTCAACCCTTCCAGAGATAATTTGTTACCAATACCTCAGCAACAAATTGATTTGAGTGGTGGGGTGTTAACTCAAAATTTTGGATATTAATTCTCAAATATCAAATTATTATTATGATACATACTAGAAAAAATAAAATAACGATTGGCGTTCTTGCTTTACTAATCTTTATTGGCTTTAATGCTTGTAAAAAAGATGGTAACCCTAATAACCTTCCAGATGTAAGTACAGGAGATTATGAAGGCACAATTGATGGGTTTAAAAGCTCTGATGAAGTTTACACGGCTAACCTGGTTGCTTATTGGTCATTTGATGATACAAAAAACGAAGCTAAAAGCGGGAAAGCTCCAACAGCAACCGCAAATGATGCTTTTGTTAGCGGGGGCGTTATAGGTAAAGCAATAAAACTGACAGCAGGCTATTTGCGATATGCCAGTCAGTTTAATGCTTTTAAAACAGATTCACTTCAAAGTTTTACCGTAAGTATGTGGGTTCAACTGTTGAATAATGGGTCTAAAAAAACTCAGATTTTTCAGATTGCAAGACCAGGCATGTTGAATGGGAATATCGATTTTATTCTCGAAACAAATTTAAATCCTCCTTCAAATACGGATTACATTAGAATTCGCTCATACTTTGCTACTGTGGGAGGAGGAAGACAGGATAATGTAAATGCATTCGGAGCACAAAACCTTTCTCCGAAATTTGGTGCAACCAAATGGACACATTTATTAATGACCTATAACAAATCTACCGCAGTTTTTAATATTTGGGGTGACGGAGTTAAAATAGGTAATTTTCCAAACAGAAGTACAGCACCTAACAACCTTTTCAAATCATGGGAGCCAAGCGAAGTAATACTTGGCGGCAACTATAATACTATTCCAGGACAATCTGTTAGTGGCGACACTAGTTTTGAAGCCATGACTGGATCTATTGATGAAGTAAGGGTGTATAATACTGCTTTACCAGATGCATTTATACTAGCCTTATATAAATTAGGTGTGGCTGGTAAATAATCGTTGTTGAATAATAAGCACACAGCTTTCACAGTTACTGTGTCTGTGTGCTTTTTTATTTTGCGCATTTTTCAAAAAGAAATTACTATAATGACTCGATACCACAGCTATACTTATAATGGTAATCATAAAATATTCTGGCTTTATTTTTTTGCCAGCATATTTTCTATGCTTTTTTTTACTGCCTGTAAAAAGACAAATGAAGACCCTACTGTAAGTGTGGTGAACACATCCTTGTCGTTTACGGTTAATGGCACAAATAATGGCACTACTACTTACAAAGGATTAAATATAAAGCCGGTAATTATTTTTAATTTTACAGAACCAGTCAATATTGTTTCTGCAACTGATAATATTAAATTAATTGGTCCTTCATCTACTGTAATACTGATAAATATAACTACAGGTAATGGCGATAAACAAATTACCATCTCTCCTCAAATTGATTTGTCGGCATTCACATCTTATACATTGTCCGTAGGAAATGGAGTAACAACATCAACTGGTGGCAGGTTAACCAACCCTGTTAATCTTTCTTTATCAATTGGCATCACATACAATGATAAATTTCCTCGTATCACTGATGATGAATTACTGACTAAAATACAGCAACAAACCTTTAAATTTTTCTGGGACTTCGGTCATCCTGTTAGCGGTTTGGCCAGAGAAAGAAATTCATCAGTAGAAACGGTTACTTCCGGCGGATCGGGATTTGGCATCATGGCCATTCCTGTTGCCATCAGCAGAAATTTTATTACCCGGGCCGATGGATTGTTAAGAATGCAAAAGATCGTTGGCTTTTTAAAAAACACAGCGGTGAAAGTGAAAGGAGCTTTTCCGCATTGGTTAAACGGAACAACCGGTGCTATTATTCCATTCAGTTCAAATGACAACGGTGCCGACCTGGTGGAAACATCCTATCTGATGATGGGTCTTCTTACTGCCAGGCAATATTTTAACGCAACAGATGCTGCTGAAGTTAATTTAAGAAACGACATCACTGCTTTATATAATAATGTAGAATGGGATTGGTTTCGTCAGGGCGGACAAAATATTTTATACTGGCATTACAGTAATGATAAAGGCTGGGTCATGAATCTTCCGGTGAGGGGATGGAATGAAGCATTGATTACTTATGTGATGGCCGCATCATCTGTGACATATACTATTCCGGCTATTGTATATACCAATGGTTGGAAAGGGGGCTCAAATTTTTTGAATGGCAATTCTTATTTTGGATACACACTTCCTTTAGGGCCAGCACAGGGCGGACCACTTTTCTTTGCGCATTATACATTCATGGGCATTAATCCGAATGGATTATCAGAATCAGGAATAAATTATCTGACCCAGGTAAAGAACCATACACTGATCAACTATAATTATTGTAAAACAAATCCAAAAAGCTGGTATGGATATAGTGACAGTTGCTGGGGGTTAACTGCCAGTGATATTGAAGGAGGGTATACTGCCAGCTCACCAAATAATGACAGGGGTTTTATTGCTCCCACAGCTTCATTATCATCATTTCCTTTTACGCCAACAGAATCTATGCAGGCATTAAAATATTTTTATTATGTGATTGGTGATAAAGTTTTTAAAGAGTATGGCTTTGTGGATGCGTTTTCATTGCATAATCCATGGTTTGCCAGTTCGTTTCTGGCTATTGACCAGGGACCGATTATTGTAATGATTGAAAATTACAGAACAGGGTTGGTATGGAATTTATTTACCAGTATCCCTGAAATAAAAGCCGGAATGACTAAACTTGGATTTACAGCACCTTATTTGTAAAAAATAAATTTGATTATGAAAAAATTATTTCTGTTTTCTTTGGCACTCATCAGCTTTGTGATCATTGACGGATGCAGGTCGGGTAAAAATATTAAGACAGTCATTGCGGACCCTGTTGCTCCATCAGATACTGCATTATTTCGTTTGGTTCAGGAACAAACATTTCAATATTTCTGGGATGGTGCTGAACCAAACAGTGGTTTAGCCAGAGAAAGATTTCATGCAGACAATATTTATCCTTCCCATGATAAAAACATTGTAACCAGTGGCGGAGGCGGATTTGGTGTTATGGCCATTCTTGTTGGTATTGAAAGAGGATTTATTACCCGGGCACAGGGAGTAGAGCGATTTGAAAAAATTATTCATTTCCTGGAAACAGCCGATCGCTTTCACGGAGCCTGGCCGCATTGGTGGCAGGGAGAAACGGGAAAAGTAAAACCGTTCAGCAGAAATGATGATGGCGGCGATCTGGTGGAAACATCTTTTATGATCCAGGGATTGCTTTGTGTTCGCCAGTATTTTCAAAAAGGAAATGCAAAAGAAAAAGAGTTGGCTGCCCGGATTGATAAACTATGGAAAGAAGTAGAATTTGACTGGTATAGAAACGGAAAAAATGTATTGTACTGGCACTGGAGTCCCAACTTCGGATGGGAGAAAAATTTTGCAGTACATGGTTATAATGAATGCCTCATCATGTATGTGCTGGCCGCATCCTCTCCTACGCATGCTGTGCCTGCCGAAGTGTATCATGAAGGTTGGGCAGAGAATGGAAAGATCAATAAGTTTCCGGCAAATTATGACGGCATCACTTTGCAAATGAATCACCAGGGTGAAGCGGGAAATAGCGGACCTTTATTCTGGGCACATTATTCTTATCTTGGACTTGATCCAAGGGGATTAAAAGATAAATATGCAGACTACTGGAAGGACAATACCAATCATGCTCTTATTCATTATCGCTGGTGTGTCAATAATCCAAAAGGATTTAAAGGCTACGGTCCCGATAGCTGGGGATTAACTTCCAGTTATTCTATGAAAGGATATTCTGGTCATGCACCGACAGACAGAAGAGACCTTGGAGTAATTTCACCCACTGCTGCCTTGTCTTCATTTCCCTATACACCCAAAGAATCAATGGCAGCGATGAAAAACTGGTATAACAATAAGAAGGATAAACTTTGGGGACCCTATGGATTTTATGATGCATTTAATGAAACAGAAAACTGGTATACTCCCAGATATCTCGCCATTGACCAGGGACCCATTGTGGTGATGATGGAAAATTATAGAAGTGGTTTACTCTGGAATTTATTTATGAGTTGCCCGGAAATTAAAGTAGGATTAAATAAACTGGGCTTTGAAAGCCCCTGGCTGAAAAAATAAAATTTATGAAACTTAAATTCGGAATTTCTATACTCGTTTATTTATTTCCTATGCTGGCATTTTCACAAAAGGAAATAAAAGTTATGTCCTATAATATCCGGCTTGATTATTCAGGTGATGGAGAAAATAAATGGGATATAAGAAAAGATAAAGTTGTCTCACTGATGAACTATTACGAAGCAGATTTTATCGGAGCACAGGAAGTTTTGCATCGCCAGTTAAAATATTTACAGGAAAACCTGAATGGCTATTCATACATTGGAGTAGGTAGGGATGATGGCAAAGAAGCCGGTGAATATTCCTGTATTTTTTTTAAGAAAGATAAATTTGATGTAGTAGAGCAATCCACATTCTGGTTATCACCCACACCCGATTCTATATCCAAAGGATGGGATGCGGCTATTGTGAGAGTCTGCACCTATGGACTTTTTAAAAACAAAAAAACAAAACAATTATTCTGGGTTTTCAATACACACTTTGATCATATTGGCAAAAATGCAAGAGTGGAGTCTGCAAAGCTGATCGTTGAAAAAATAAAAGAACTCAACACAAAAAGTTACCCGGTCATTTTAACCGGTGATTTTAATGTAAGACCTGAAGACGCTCCTATCTTATATATTACAGGTGAAATGCAAAATACCAGAACCATCAGTAAACTGGTACATGGTCCGCCGGATACCTGGAATGCTTTTAAGTTTAATGCAAAACCGGATGGATGTATTGATTATATTTTTATCTCAAAAGACAATAGGCTGAGTGTTTCAAAATTTATAACGATTACTGATTCTTATGATCTGAAATATCCATCCGATCATTTGCCTGTTATGGCAACTATTTTGATCAATAAATAAACGGAAACAGATGAATAGGTTTTTTACCATAATATTTCTTTTTTTCTATGCTGCCTCAAACGCTCAGCAAAAAACTTATTGTAACCCAATCAACCTGGATTACACCTACATGATCTATAATGCGCATAAAGATATTTCTTATCGTTCCGGTGCCGATCCTGCTGTAGTTGAATTTTGTGGAGAGTATTATATGTTTGTTACCCGTTCAATGGGTTACTGGCATTCTGCAGATTTATTTAACTGGAACTTTATTACACCGGAGAAATGGTATTTCCAGGGTTCCAATGCACCGGCTGCACATAATTATAAAGATTCTGTTTTGTATGTAACCGGCGATCCATCCGGATCCATGAGTGTATTGTATACGGATAATCCAAAAAGAGGAGATTGGAAAGCTGTACCGGGAATACTAAACAATTTGCAAGACCCAAATCTGTTTATTGATGATGATGGTAAAGCTTATATGTTCTGGGGTTCATCCAATAAATTTCCGATAAGAGCAAAAACGCTGAATAAAAATTTAAGGTTTCGTCCCACTGATGAAACCTATGAATTATATAACCTTGATGGAAAGAAAAACGGGTGGGAAAGATTTGGCGAAAACCATAGTGATACGGTACTGGGCGGGTATATTGAAGGTCCGTGGATGACGAAATACAATAATAAATATTATTTGCAATACGCTGCACCCGGCACAGAGTTCAATGTGTATGGCGATGGTGCTTATATCAGCGATCATCCATTGGGCCCATATAAGTATATGCCCAATAATCCTTTTTCATATAAACCCGGTGGTTTTATGAATGGCGCAGGGCACGGCAGTACAGTTATCGGACCAAATAAAATGTACTGGCATTTTGCATCCATGGCGGTATCCGTAAATGTAAACTGGGAAAGACGGATCTGTATGTATCCTACCTATTTTGATAAGGAAGGATTAATGTACAGTAACACAAGTTTTGGAGATTATCCTCATTTTGTTCCGGAAGCAGGTGATAAAGCCGGACAATTTGCCGGCTGGATGCTTTTATCCTATAAGAAACCGGTGAAAGCTTCTTCTGTCCTGGATAATTATGCCGCAGAAAATATTACAGATGAAAATGTAAAATCATTTTGGGTTGCTGCAAAAAACGATGATCAGCAATGGATAGAAATAGACCTGGTCTATCCGGGAAAAGTGTATGCCCTGCAACTAAATTACCATGATCATAAGTCTGACTTGTATGGAAAGATTCCGGGATTGAAACACCGGTATATAATTGAAGGCTCATTGGATGGAAAAAACTGGCAAATATTGGCGGATAAAAAAAATAATTTTAAAGATGTGCCAAACGATTATGTTGAATTGATAAATCCATTTATCGCAAGGTATATCAGGTACAAAAATATTCATGTGCCAACACCCAACCTTTCCATATCAGGTTTGCGGGTATTTGGAATTGGCGAAGGAAAAGCTCCTGCTGCAGTTAAAAATTTTAAAGTCGATCGTCTTTCAGACCGAAGGGATGCTATGATCAGCTGGGAAGCACAGGCAAATTGCCAGGGCTATAATATTCTCTGGGGAATAGCACCGGATAAACTGTATAACTCCTGGCTGGTATATGATAAAAACAGTTTGTTATTAAAAAGCTTATCTACTGATCAAACCTATTATTTTTCCATAGAAGCTTTTAATGAAAACGGAATTTCTGAAAAAACAAAACCAATAGAAATTAAATAAGGAGAAAACATGACTGAGATTTTAAACTATCTTAAAAGAACAGTTTTATTTTATTTTTTAATGATTGCTGCTTTTTCATTGGGAGCACAACCATTTGCCAATGAAATTGCCGCATTTAAAAAACAGGATTCAGTTTCATATCCTGAAAAACATTCCATTTTGTTTGTTGGGAGTTCATCCTTCAGGATGTGGCAGAATATAAAAAATGATTTTCCGGGTTATTCAATTATCAACCGGGGTTTTGGCGGTTCATCACTACCCGATGTGATCCGGTATGCAGATGAAATAATTCTTCCCTATAATCCAAAACAGGTAATCATCTATTGCGGCGAAAATGATATAGCTTCTTCTGATACCATCAGCAGCGAATTGGTATTAAACAGGTTTAAGATTCTATTTGAAATGATCAGAAAAAAATTACCAGATGTGCCCGTTCTTTTTGTTTCTATTAAACCCAGCCCTTCCCGCTGGCAGATGAAAGACAGAATGATCAAAGCAAATGAACTTATAAAAAAATACCTGGAATCGGAGAGGAATACAAAATATATCAATGTATGGCATGCCATGCTGGGTACAGATGGAAAACCTTTGCCAGGTATTTTTATTGGAGATAATTTGCATATGAATGAAAAAGGTTATGCGATCTGGAAAAAAATAATAGAACCATATTTAGAAAAATAAAAATTTCAGAAAATGAAAAAAATAATAGTTGGATTATTAATGATGGCATTTATTCAAGTGTCTTCTCAGCAGGGAACCGATGTGAAAATGAAAGTCTTTATTGATGCGCTGATGAAGAAAATGACACTGGATGAAAAGATCGGTCAGTTAAATTTATTAACTCCCGGCGGCGGCATTGCAACCGGGGCCGTAGTAAGCAAGGGAGTGGAAGAAAAAATTTCAAAAGGACAAGTAGGTGGACTGTTTGGCGTAATTGGTGAAGCAAAGATCAGGCAGGCACAGGAACTGGCAATAAAAACAAGCCGTTTAAAAATTCCTTTATTGTTTGGATCTGATGTAATACATGGACATAAAACTACATTTCCAATTCCATTAGGGTTGTCCTGCAGTTGGGACATGCAAATGATCGAACGCAGTGCAAGAATTGCCGCATCTGAAGCAACTGCCGATGGATTGAACTGGGCTTTCTCTCCCATGGTAGATATTGCCCGTGACCCACGTTGGGGACGAATTGCCGAAGGCGCCGGTGAAGATGCTTTTCTTGGTTCACAGGTAGCGAAAGCTATGGTGAATGGATACCAGGATGGTGACTTAAAAAAGAATAATACACTGCTGGCTTGTGTAAAACATTTTGCATTATATGGTGCTCCAGAAGCAGGTAGAGATTATA
>CAZOOT010000050.1:0-21068 GCA_964581455.1 uncultured Chitinophaga sp.
AGAAGATAGAATAGCTGCTGAGCAATTTAAAAAACAAGTCGATGATTTAATTGATAAAGCACATATGATTCGTGATGATATTTTAGAAATAGTTTATAAAGAGTTAAATAGAAACTAATATGGTCAAATGAAAAAATGAAAATGATGATGGAGAAAAAGGAAATGATGAAGAAGATGATGAAAGATAACCCCGGTATGATGCAGGGTATGATGTCTGAAATGATGGACATGTCAAAAGGAGATTCAACTATGATGTCCGGAATGTGTAAATCGATGATGGGGAACAAGGAAATGATGGATATGATGCAAAAGATGAAGGGAGAAAAAAAAGATATGAATAAGATGGAGGGAATGAATAATAAAATGAAACATTAATTAAATAGTATTTTTTAAAAAATATAAAACTATGATGCACAATAACGAAGGGTATTATTACTGGGGAATGCATATGGGTTGGTGGTTTTTTATGCTTGTCGTTGTTATAGCAATAGCTGGATGGTTTAGCTGGTCCAGAAAAAGAAAATGATAGGCACCATTTTAATAATAATAATAATAATATTATTATTATTTAACACCATAAATAGAATTAGATATGGAGATTTTAATTGCAGCAACTAAAACCTGCCAGCATCGGCGATTACTTGAAAATATATTTCAAAACGACTGGATGCCCTACAAAGTAAATTATTTTGAGGATCATCCGGAATTATTAGAAAAATATCATTTAGAACATTCACCATTGTTGATAGTGGATGAAAAAGTAGAATCTGTAGGGATGCCCGGAATTGATAAAATAAACGAATTAAAAATAAGAATTAAAGATATATCGGAAATCAGAACTCCCCAAAGAGCTAATTACCATGTGATACCTGCCGATATTAAAACTGAAGCCGGTTTAGTAGAAGTTGATACTACATGGGGTAGTATCCAGTCAATACAGGCAGCCCCGGATGTGCTTACTGTTGGGGAACAGGAAGTATATCATCACAAGAAAAAGGATCTGCCCATCATTGATACAAGAAAAACAGATACAACCGGTGAAGTAAGTATTCCGGGCTCAAAAAACATTCCTTATGATGAGTTAGCGGGAAGAATGGATGAATTAGACAAAAACCATCCCAGTATATTTTTTTGTAATGGGCCACAATGCCCTCAGTCATCAACAGCTATAAAAAATCTTATAGAAGTAGGTTATCCTGCCGATAAAATTTTATACTATAGAGGAGGAATGCATGACTGGATAACTTTGGGACTTCCAGTTCATAGAATCTAAAAAGCAGGAATTTGAAGAACGCAAAAAAAATTGAAGTAGAGATAAGCAACCTTATATATAAAATTAGATTTATTATGAAAACAATTTTTATCACAAGTATGATATTCCTCTTATTTAGTTGTAGCCATGCCCCGGCAGGCAATGGAACAACCTGGGGAGTAGGTTCTTTCGATTCGAACGGTGAACGAATATTTTTTACCGCAACAAGTGAAAGTGGATCGCCTATAACATACAACGGCGGCCCAGCGCAGGGAATGATGATGACGGGTGGAAACCTGGCTTGTGTTTCCTGCCACGGAACAAATGCCCAAGGTGGCAAACATACAATGCAAATGAGTGAAATGGAGGCTCCGGATATCCGTTGGGCCACCTTATCAAGCGGGCATCATGAAAAAGGAGAACAAATAAACAACCCGCAAGATCAGCATATAGAATATGATTTTGAAGCTTTTAAAAATTCCGTTGAAAATGGAAGACATCCTGATGGAGATAAGCTCAAAACGGATATGCCCCGATGGAAAATGGGTGATGCTGATTTAAAGGATTTAATGAATTATCTAAAGTCAATGAATTAACTGGATGTTGACTTATATACTATAAAATCCTGGGCGCATGCAACCCGACATTTGCCTACAAAGCCTTATTGGCTGAGGACAAAATTGGTACAATGTTGCCTTGCAAAGTAATTGTTCAGGAAAAATGGAAGGCGAAGTGGAGGTTTCAGGGGTTGATCCGGTAGCCTCTATGCATGCTATAGAAAATGAAGAACTACATGACATTGCCACTGAAATAAGTGCCAGGTTGAAAAAAAGTAATTGAGCAGTTGTAGAATTAAATTGGAATACAGTAAGGAAATATTTTAAATAAATAAAATGGAAAAAAATATAATTATGAATCGCAGGTTCCTGAAATTTTCTTTGTATTCATTCATTATTTTCTGTGTTGCTACCCTTCCAGCCTTTAGTCAGGACATGCAAAAAATGAAGACCGATACCTCAGTTACGGGCAAAATTGCTCCATTAGCGGAAGAAAAAGAAGATCATGAAATAGCACATCCATTTTTTACACATATGGGTATGCCTGATCCCGTGGGTTCTTACAGCCTGAGGCTTCCTGTAACGGCAACCCGGATGGATGGAAAAACAAAAGCTGATTTTGGATTCCATTTGGAAACAGGTCTTTCAAAAACTATCGGTCTTCACATAAGGAACGATCGTTTTTTAAATAATAGCCATACTGAAATAATGTTCATGTTTGCCGCAATAAGAAGTAAAGATGGCATGAGTGGGTTTTCTCCCATTATAGAATTTGAAATTCCGACAAAGAAAGGTGCAAGCCGCATCAATACTCTGGTAGGTTTTTCCACTGCTTACGTCAGGCCCCGTTTCGCTTTTAACCAGATAATCCATTACGGTCCACGTGAAGATATGGTGGAGGGTAGTGCCGCATTGGTTTATAAAGTAAGCAAAGGGATATTTTTAGTGGCTGAAATATTCGGAGAGAAGATGCCGGAAGAATCAGCCGTTCTAAGCATGCTTGGCGGTGTTAAAGTTACTATCAATAAATTTTTGACACTTGGAATTGGCTACCGGCAACCAATTACATCAAACAGGGAGTTTTCATCACAATACATTTTTCAGCCGGATATAGAATGGAAAAAGTAACAATCCAAGGAAATAGAATGGGCAGAAACAGAACATAAGTAACTTAAAATATTAAAGAATGAAAAAAAATTATGAACTATCCGGAATGAGTTGTGGAGGCTGCGTAAACAGCGTTAAACAGGCATTGTTGAAAGTACCGGATGTAACTGAAGTTGAAGTTCAATTGCATCCGCAAACTGCGGTTCTTACCATGAATAAATCTATTGATCTGGTTGAGTTGCAAACCCAACTTAAGAAGGCAGGTCATTATACCATTAAGGAAGCCATTTTAAACTAAGCAGCAAAATATGAAAGAAAGTTATGGCACATTATCAGAAACAATAAATGGTCTGAAAAAAGAAGATTATACGCATGACTTTAATATCAAGACAGACTATATTGTTTGCAGTCAAACAAATGTAAAATTGTCGCCTGATGATTTTGAGATTGATAAAGTTTATCGGTTTGAAGGTGCATCAAATCCTGATGACCAGTCGATACTATATGCTATCTCGTCACCGAAGTTTGGGGTAAAAGGAGTATTGATAAATGGTTATGGTATTTCTGCAGATGATGCAACTGATGCATTGATTTCAAAATTAAAAACACATCCTGATAAACGGCAATACAAAAAATCAGGTATAAATTAAAATATGGAAAATAAATCGAACGAAGCAACAGCACTACGTCCTGAAGGTGATCGTATAATAAATGCTCCCTTGGTTGAAATAGATCTGAATAAATTTATCGCTCAGCTAAAACAGGAAACTACCTGGACAGACAGTGACCGTAACTCAATTACTGTTTTTAAATCAGATGATATGACCATAGTACTGATTGGGATGCATGCAAATGGAGCATTAAAAGAGCATACAGCAAAAGGAAACATAAATGTACAGGTACTGGAAGGAGAAATAGAATTTACTACTGAGCGACAAAAAGTATCATTGGAAAAAGGACAAATGATTTCCTTACGGGAAAATATGCCACATAGTGTGTTGGCAATCAAAGAAAGTTTTTTTCTATTAACCATGATGATTAATGATCAGTAGTAAATTTGATAGTGGATTTTATAATTCGTAATTTTTATTAAATATAAATTCATAATGTAAAATGGATAAAATAGCCTGGCTTTCTATTTTACCCCCGCTTTTAACCATAGTCATTGCAATCTGGTCAAAAAAAATAATCCCTTCACTTTTGATCGGGTTGTTATTTGGAAGCTATCTATTGAATCCAACTTTCACGGGTGGTTTTGAAACTGCCGTTGACCAGATTGTAAAAACATTAACTGATAAGGGCAGTTTGCAGGTGCTTTTATTTTTGTACCTGTTCAGTGGTTTAATTGCACTTATAAAAAAATCAGGTGGCATAAAAGCTTTTTCAAACCTGGCGGAAAAACATATTGAGAGTAAGAAAGGTGTGTTTTTTACTTTGTGGGCTTTAATTCCTGTTACTTTTATTGATTGTGGATTTAGGGTGGTTGGGGCAGGATCCATTACCCGCTCACTGGCTGAAAAAAATAAAATTGCAAAAGAACGGCTGGCATTTATGCTTAACAATACAGGAAGTCCGGTTGTAGAATTGATTCCTATCGCTACTACTTTTGTAGGATTTAATATAGCAATTATTGGCCAGGGTTTAAAAGCTGCAGGGGTTGCAGAAAATAATTCCGCTTATGCTGTATGGCTTAAAGCCATTCCATTTGAGTTTTTCAGCATTGTGGTCATTATTATAACTTTTCTTTCCATCTTTTTTCAATTTAAGAAATCCGGCAGAAAGCTAAATGAAACTAAAAGTTTAAAAGATAACGGCGGGATGAATATGAACATGGAAGAAGATAAACCTCTAATAAAGCCAAGGGTTATTAATCTTATTGTTCCCTTGTTGAGTGTAATAATTTTAAGTATATTTTTCTTTTGGTTTTTCGGGAAAGATAAACCGGGCAACAGTTCTTTTATATCGGCAATAACCAATACAGAACCAAACAGGGCTATGCTGGTTGCCTTGTTTATCAGCATTGCGATATCCACTATTTTTTATTTTTTCCAAAAATATAATCTTAAAAAAATGACTTCCGATATTATATCCGGTGGAAATGAAATTATCACCACGCTGGTTATTCTTACATTAGCCTGGCCCCTGGCTGCTATTGCACAGGATTTAGGTTTAAGCAGTTTCATACAGCAGCATGTAGGAAATTCTTTGCCGGCATGGAGTGTTCCGGTTTCACTTTTTTTGTTATCGGGTGCTGTAACTTATTTTATCGGCTCAGGGTGGGGAGCAGCGTCATTAATTATGCCCTTTGCAATAACGCTTGCTGTTTCTGTAGGTTCAAACATTCCGCTTTGTGTAGCAGCAGTAATCACAGGGGGAACCTTTGGAGATGTTTCTTCGCCTGTTGCAGGAATGACCAATATGTCGTCTAACATTGCACGGGCCGACCATTCAAAATTTATAAAATATTTAAACCCTTATAACTTTGTTGCAGCAGGTATTGCAGCAATTTTATTTTTAATCGCAGCATTTTTTTATCAGCAATGACAGCAGAAATACATGTTATAACATGTATTGAATTATTAAATGAAGAAAAATGGAACATCAAAACATGAAAGGAATGGATCATTCAAAAATGGATCACAACAAGATGGATCACTCTAAAATGGATCACAGCAAAATGAATCATGGCAATCATGATCATGGCAGTATCCCTATGGGTATGGCAGGCCACGACCATCATAAAATGATGATTGAAGATTTTAAAAGACGGTTTTGGATAAGTTTGATACTTACCGTTCCTGTATTGGTATTATCGCCCATGATACAGGAGTTTTTTAATTACAGTTTATCTGTTCCGGGCAATAAATATGTATTGATGGTACTATCATCAATCATTTATTTCTGGGGTGGATGGCCATTTCTGAAAGGCTTTTATACCGAAATAAAAAAGAAAGGCCCGGGTATGATGACCTTGATTGCCATGGCTATTTCTGTCGCCTATTTTTACAGCACTGCTACAGTTTTTGGTTTACAGGGGATGGATTTTTATTGGGAGTTAGCTACGTTGATCGTTATTATGTTATTGGGTCATTGGCTTGAAATGAAATCGGTACTGGGTGCATCTAAAGCATTGCAGTTACTGGTAAGTATGATGCCTGCCGAAGCACACCGGATAAATAAAAATGGAGAGGTAGAAGATGTAAAACTGGAATCGCTTGAAATAGATGATATCATTATGATCAAGCCCGGAGAGAAAGTTCCTGCCGATGGAATGATTATAGAAGGCAGCAGTTATTTAAATGAATCGATGCTCACCGGAGAATCGAAACCGGTAAAAAAAGAAAAAGAAAACAAAGTCATTGGTGGTTCTATTAATGGCAATGGTTCTCTTAAAATGAAAGTAGAGCATACCGGAAAAGATAGTTATCTCAATAAAGTAATTAAACTGGTAGAAGAAGCACAGAAAGCAAAATCTAAAATGCAGAACTTCAGCGACAGGGCAGCCAAATGGCTTACTTATATTGCCTTGACGATTGGTTTTGGCACCCTGGCTGTTTGGCTGGTTGCCGGTTTCCCTTTTGTTTTTGCATTGGAGCGTATGGTAACGGTAATGGTAATTGCCTGTCCTCATGCATTGGGTTTGGCAATTCCGCTGGTGGTTGCTATTTCAACGGCAGTGTCAGCACAAAACGGTTTATTGATACGTAACAGAACTGCATTTGAAGAATCAAGAAAAATTACAACACTTTTATTTGATAAGACAGGAACTCTAACTACAGGTGTTTTTGGTCTTACCCGATTTGAAAGCATTGATGCTTCCATATCAAAAGAGGAACTTTTACGATTAGCAAGCGCATTGGAACAAACATCGGAGCATCCGATTGCAGTGGGCATCATCAACAAGGTAAAAGAGTTGAACATAACGATACCTAAAGCAGAAAAATTTAATGCTATAACCGGTAAGGGGGTGGAAGCAATGGTAGAAGAGAGATCAGTTAAAGTGGTCAGTCCGGGATATCTAAAAGATAAAAGCCTGTCAGTACCCGAAGGTGCTTTTTCAAATAAAGCTGAAACAGTGGTGTTTATTTTAGTGAATGAAAAACTTGCTGGTTATATAGCATTGGCAGATGCCATACGTCCCGAAAGTGCAGAAGCAATTCAGGTTTTCAAAAAGAATGGAATTAAGGTAATAATGGCTACCGGTGACAATGAAATAGTAGCAAAGGCTGTTGCTGATGAATTAGGACTGGATGGATATTATGCTGAAGTATTACCACACCAAAAAGTGGAGATCGTAAAAGAATTACAAAGCAGAGGGGAATTTGTAGCCATGACGGGTGATGGAGTAAATGATGCACCGGCACTGGCACAAGCCAATGTAGGTATTGCTGTGGGCTCCGGTACAGATGTTGCTGCAGAAACAGCCGATATTATATTGGTCAACAGTAATCCAAAGGATATTGCCAACCTGATATTGTTTGGGAAAGCAACGTATAAAAAAATGATTCAAAATCTTATTTGGGCAACAGGCTATAATACTATTGCCATTCCACTGGCTGCGGGTGTGTTATATAGCCAGGGATTTGTTTTAGGCCCTGCAGTTGGTGCGGTATTTATGAGTTTAAGCACTATTATTGTAGCTATAAATGCACAGTTGCTAAGAACTAAATTGAATAAATAACAGAAGCAATTATTTATTCTTAATAAATGGAAAAATCAATTGTACTTCAATCTGTAATAACTTGCCCGGTTTCCGGAAACAAACAGGAAGAAACCATGCCAGTAGATGCCTGTCAGTTTTTTTATGAATGTAAAAACTGTAAAACCATGATAAAGCCTAAAGAAGGAGACTGTTGCGTGTATTGCAGTTACGGTACTGTAGTTTGTCCGCCGAAACAAAAAGATAATTCCTGTTGTTGAAAATTTTGGTAAATAAATAATTGCTAACATTGCTTTAATTAGATTTCTGTATTTAATATTAAGAATTCATGAAGATCAATTTCATATTTTTAGTTTTTGCACTGTTTTTCGTTGTCAGTTGTAAAGATGCTGATCAAAAGCAAGATGAAAATCAAAGTAAACCGGGAATAACATTATCAAGTATTCACCTTAAAAGCCTGGATGGAGCTTCATTTAACCTTGATCAATACAAAGGCAAAACTGTATTCCTTAATTTCTGGGCTACCTGGTGTAAACCTTGCTTGCAGGAAATGCCATCAATAAATAAGGCAATTGAAAAAATAAACAACAGGGATATTGTTTTTTTATTTGCCTCCGACGAATCAGCGGAACAGATTGAGAATTTCAAAAATAAAAACGATTTTAATTTTAATTACGTGAAAGCCGGTAATATGGAAGAATTAAACATTATGGCTTTACCGACAACTTTTATCTTTGACAAAAGCGGAAATATGGTATTCAATGAAATGGGATATCGTAAATGGGATGAAAAGGAGAATATTGATTTAATATTAAATGCTAATAAGTAATATGAAAAAAATAATATTTGTTTTAGTTGTTTTTAACTCAATAGTTTCTTGCTCAAATGACAAAGAGGAAAGGAAAAATTCTTTGGCAACAGTTACAGAACTTTCTTCTCCGGCTGCTGACTCCTGTGCTGAACCTTTTTTATTTACTGATAAGAATGGGGTTGTTTATTTGTCGTGGATCGAGAAGATTGGAACAGACAGTAAATTAAAATTTTCATCTTTTGTGAATGATACGTGGACTAAATCAATCGATATTGCCAGCGGCAACAATTGGTTTGTTAATTGGGCAGATTATCCGGTAATTGCCGGAGATGGTAATGGCAACTTGATTGCACATTATTTGGAAAAAAGTGCACCGGGTAAATTCACTTATGATGTAAAATATAAAACTTCATCTGATAACGGGGAGACATGGAGTAATGCAATGATTTTACATGATGATGGCAAGCAAGCTGAACATGGCTTTGTTTCTATAATTCCTTATGGCGAAAAATATTTTCTTTCATGGCTGGATGGAAGAAATGCTGCAGCAATGGAAGGAGAGGGACATGAAGGTCATCACGGGGAAATGACAATACGGGGAGCTGTAATCAGTAGTAATGGGGTAAAAGAAGATGAATGGGAATTAGATAGCCGTGTTTGTGATTGTTGCCAGACCAGTGCTGCTATTACTTCAAATGGGCCAATCGTTGTTTATCGTGATCGTTCAGCAGATGAAATCAGGGATATGTCAATAGTTAGATATATAAATGGTAATTGGACTGAGCCCAAAACTATTTTTCCTGATAATTGGAAAATTACCGGTTGTCCAGTGAATGGTCCCAAAGCAGATGCAATAGGAAATAACCTGGTCATTGCCTGGTTTTCTATGCCGGATAAATCAGGTCAGGTGAGTCTGTTGTTTTCTGAAAATGGAGGTGAAAGTTTTGGTAAGCCAATCAGGATAGATGAAGGAAAACCAATAGGAAGAGTAGATGTACTGATGCTGGATGAAAATTCTGCGATGGTAAGCTGGATGGAAGGTGCAGAAATCAAAGTTGTCAAAGTAAATAAAGATGGTAAAAAAGAATCTTCAATTAAGATTGCTTCTTCAGCTGAATCAAGATCAAGCGGATTTCCGCAAATGACAAAGGCAGGAGATAAACTGATATTTGCATGGACTGATGTAAAAAATAAAACTGTAAAAGTTTCAAGCCTTTCTTTTTAAAAGAAACCGGTTTAGTGAACTAATATATTATTCGCAGCTTTTTCACTTAGTAAAATATTTTTTTTATTTACCTCAGCCATGCAGGATTGATCGTATTCCTGTTTTTCTTTCAATTTAATCTTTATGCCCGGCTTAATATTCAGTTTGCCAAGATATTCAAGGAAAGCATCACTGGTATCTGCCAGTTGAATTACGGTATAGATTTTATCAATAGCGGCAGAACTTAAAGTAATAGAATTCGTATTTCGGATCTTCCCATTTTTATCCGGTATCGGATCACCATGTGGGTCAAATGCAGGATTTTCCAGGTAATTTTCCAACCGGTCAGTCAGGTCTTTTGACTCAATATGTTCCAGCTGTTCGGCAAGGGTATGCACTTCATCCCAGTTATAATGCAGTTTTTCTACTAAAAAGACCTCCCAGAGCCGGTGACGGCGAATAGTAACCAATGCTATTTTTTCGCCTTTTGAAGTCAGTTTTATTGATTTATCCGGCAATAATTGCAATAGTTTTTTCTCTGATAATTTTCTCACCATTTCCAGCACGGTAGCGGGGTTGAGCTTTAAAGCCCTGGCCAGGCCTATGTTATTGACCTTTTTATCGGACCGGGTGGAAAGCTTATAAAGCGTTTTCAGGTAATTCTCCTCCGAATGATGTGAAAAATGAGCCATGCTCAAAAATAAGTCGTGGTACCCGAATTAAAAAATTTGGTATACCAAATTTTTTAATTTTGGATAACCTTTCTATATTTGTAATTCATGAAAAAAATCACCCGGATATTAATTGGTTTCTGTTTGTTGTTTTTACCTGTAATGCTACTGGCACAGCCATGTTCGCTGGCTGGAAAAATTGTACATGAAGGAAGTCCGCTTGTCAATGCTACCGTGTCTTTAAAAAATATAAAGAAAACTGTTATTACAGATGAAGACGGCAGTTTTTGCTTTACCACTTTACCTGCCGGTAAGTATTTAATCCAGGTCAGTATGGTGGGTTTTGAATTATTTGAAAAAAAAATTAACCTGCCGGAAGAAAGGGACCAGTTGAATGTGATTGACCTCAGGCCTTCAGTTTCTGCTTTGGAAAATGTGGTAGTAACCGGAACCATGAAAGCAGTTAAGCGATCCGAAAGCCCGGTTGCTGTAGAAATTTATACGCCACAGTTTTTTAAAAAAAACCCGACACCCAGCATCTTTGAAGCTTTGCAAACCGTGAATGGCGTCCGGCCCCAATTAAACTGTAATGTGTGTAATACCGGTGATATCCATATTAACGGACTGGAAGGGCCATATACAATGATCACCATTGATGGTATGCCGATTGTAAGCAGCCTTGCATCGGTTTATGGATTGTTTGGTATTCCAACACAGTTAATAGACAGAATTGAAATTGTAAAAGGACCAGCATCCGGATTGTATGGATCAGAAGCTGTAGGTGGATTGATCAATATTATTACCAAGTCTCCTGAAAAAGCTCCTTTATTTACTGCAGATGTTATGGCTACTTCCTGGAATGAATTCCTGGTAGATGCCGGAACTAAATTTTCTATTGGTAAAAAAGGAATTAACCTGCTGGGAGTAAATTATTATAATTATCAGAAACCCTATGATATCAATAAGGACAATTTTACTGATGTCACTTTGCAGCACCGGATCTCTATTTTTGATAAAATAAGTTTTAAAAGAAAACTGGACCGTGTGGCTACTCTTGCGGGCCGGTTTTTTTATGAGGACAGATGGGGAGGAGAAATGCAGTATGAAAAAAAATTCCGTGGTACCGACAGTGTGTATGGGGAAAGCATTTACACCAAACGATTTGAGTTAATTGGCAATTACCAATTGCCTGTTCATGAAAAAATGTTTCTGTCTTATTCTGCTACCAGCCACAACCAGAATTCCTATTACGGGAACATTCCCTATATGGCCGATCAGAAAATTCTTTTTGGTCAGTTAATCTGGGATAAAACTTTTTTACAAAGTCATAGCAGTTTAATTGGATTGGCGGGCAGGTATAATTATTATGATGATAATTCAACTGCTACTTACGATACACTTTTAAAAAATAACCGTCCGGATAAAAATTTTATTCCAGGAATCTTTGTTCAGGACGAATGGAGCATTTCTCCCAGGCATACATTATTAACAGGTCTCAGGTTTGACCACCATCCGGTACATGGAGCCATTCTGACTCCCCGTATTGCATGGAAATGGGCCATCAACAATAAGGATGTGATCCGGCTTAATAGCGGAACAGGATTCAGGGTGGTTAATTTATTTACAGAAGAACATGCAGCACTTACCGGGGCAAGGGCAGTAGAAATTGTTGAAGAGCTGAAACCGGAGCGTAGTTTTAATATCAACCTGAATTATAACCGTTATTGGAAATTCAACAGGAATTCACTGGTACTGGATGCTTCTGTTTGGTATTCATATTTCAACAACCAGATCATTCCGGATTATGCTACTGATCCCAATAAAATCATTTACAAAAACCTTGATGGTTATTCTTCCTCAAAAGGATTAACACTTAACCTGGAATGGAATATGGCAAACAGGCTGAAATTACTTGCCGGTATTACCCTGCAGGACGTTGCAAAATTTGATAGGACCGAAGGAAAAATTCAGAAATCAAAATTGTTCCTGACAGAATCATGGAGTGGTACCTGGGCGGCTACTTATAGTTTTCCTGCATCAGGAATTAGTTTTGACTATACCGGAAATATTTATGGCCCGATGAAACTTCCATTGTTGTCTGCACTTGACCCAAGGCCCGGGTATTCAAATGTCTGGAGTATACAGAATCTTCAAATGACAAAACGTTTTTCTTCCAGGCTTGAATCTTATGGAGGGATCAAGAATTTATTAAATTGGACACCGGCAAAGAATACTGATTTTATTATTGCCCGCTCTCATGATCCATTCGATAAAAAAGTAGAATTTGATCCACAGGGAAATGTTTTACCTACTGCCGAAAATCCGTATGGCTTAAGTTTCGATCCATCTTATGTGTATGCGCCTAACCAGGGCCGTAGATTTTTTATTGGATTACGATATAATATTTCCGGTAGAATCAATTAATCTGCTTCCTATCTTTAGCAGATGAAAAAATATATAGCAGGGACGGCCTGTCTTGTTTTTCAAATTCAATTATTTTCACAGGCCGATAACGAGATACAGGTGTATGCTTCACCTACCATCCGGCACAATGGACCATTTTTGAGCTACATAGCAATTATACTTTTCGGGGCAGTAAATTATTATCCAATCCTAAAATGGCAAAGTGGACAAATGAAACGTTGGAGATCACACATGGATTTGGGAAAAATTTCGAATTGGGATTTTATACATTTACCGGAGCAAACCCAATCAGTAACAAATTTGAATACCTGGGAAATCAAATAAGGCCAAGAGTTACGGTACCTGAATCCTGGAAATGGAAACTGGGTGCCAGTTTATCGGCAGAGTTTGGATTTTTCCGTCCTACTGATACTTCAAGTTTTATCTGGCAGGGAGAAATATGACCAATCATTGATAAAACAATTAAAAACTGGTATTTTGCTTTTAATCCAAACATTGATTTTGTTGTAAGCGGAAATGATAAAGGAGTTGGTTTTTCACCGCAGGCAAAAACAGTTTATACAATTAAAGAAAAAGTGGGAGTGGGACTGGAATATTATGGAGGACTAGGCTATTTCAAAGATATTCTTCCGGATAAATTACAGGAACATTTAATAGGATCGATGATAGATCTTTATCTTCATCCTATGTGGGAACTCAACGGAGGTTTTTTATTTGGCCTGACAGAAAATTCAAACCAGCAGGTTTTTAAATTATTGCTGGGAAGAAGAATAGGAAAGCAATCTAAATGATCTACGATTTATAATCTTCTCTTACCGGGCTGAAAGTATCGATGACTTTACAATCTGTAGCAGCCACGGCCGAATGGGGTATATTGGATGGTATAACATGATACATTCCTGAAGTCAGGGAATAAGATTTTCCATCAATCACCATGTCAAGTTGTCCTTCGAGAACATAAGTTATCTGTTCATTGATATGATGGTGAAGGGGAACCCAGCTACCGGCTTTTATTTCTACAAATCCAAAACTATGTTTTTCGCCGTGGGCATAATAACCGGTGATGCCGGGTGCCAGTTCTTTGGGTTTTATTTTTTTTATGAGTTTCATTTGAATTCGATTACTTGTTTTTCATTTTTATTTATTACTTCCAGTTTTGTTGTATATGGTCATCTAGTTTGGAAATATATTATGTTCTAAGCTTTTTTTGGTTTTTACCTTTGGTGGCAGATACATATCCCAGGCGAATATTCTTTTTTCATCTTTCATTCTTTTAAAACTATAGTAATCTAAAACAATAAGAGTATCACCCTTGAACCCAAAAATTAATTTCTTACATGGTTTCACTTCTGTCAATGTCTGTCGGGATGTATAACTAAAACAATTCTCAATACTTATTTCACCGTTTGATACTTTCCAAATTCCTTCCAGATAGGAATTCCCTCCGTCACTCCAAAATGATAAAGAATCATCCACTAATCTGTATTCCGTTCGAGCTGAATAAAATCTTTTAGTTGAATCAAATTCGAAACCAGTTCCAGAAGCAATTATTCTGTTTTTACTGCTGTCTAAGGAATTAAAAATGGTATCAACTTTGGGTTCAAGTGTAAACCAAATCTTGTTCTTTTTGATTTTGTCAAGCACGGTGGCATCATCTAATTTATCAAATGGCTGATAATCGGCTTCATTCTCGTTTTTACAGGAAATTACCATAAAAACAAATACAAGAAATACAAATAGTTTCAAGACTTCCATTTTATAATAATGGCTGGAAATTTATATACTCATTTTTCTTCGCTCCCCAGTCTCCGAATCTAACGCTTCGCATCTTATGTCTCAGCACCTGGCTTTACGTGTGAGATGGGGTCGGCGTTCTTTTCCAGTGGCACTTTCAAATTTATAGCAGCAAGCTCAAAATAATTCAGCTTTTCATAGGTGCCAATCACAGCAGGGAAATCATCTTTTTTTTAATTTTAATAACCCGGATACAGGCAATGCATCCCACCCATCGCCACTTTTAAACAAAGCAAAGATTGCTCCTAAAGAATCCAGGGTGAAATAATTTTTTCCGTCATAGGAAATATTTTGTACCAGCGTGGCTACTGCAACATAATGACCTTCTTTTTCGGCATTTGCCTGCATAACTCTGGCGCTGTCCGTATCAATGCCAAGCATAATTGCATTCACCGGGCCTTCCCCTGGTCCTTTAAGATCATGAATTTTGACATCATCCTTATCACTTACCCGTTGTGTGCCATTTGACATGGCAATGATAAAAGTATTGAATGCATAACGAATTGCTTTTTCAGCATCCTTTGCTGATGGCCTATTGTTATTCTGGCAGGAATATAATAACAGGAGAAAGAGGAAAAGAACAGGCGAAATATTTTTTTTCATAAAAAAAATTAAGGCATATTGTTAATATTAGTACCCTTTTATAAGGCGGGATCAATCAATTTACTTTAAGCTTAGCTCATAAAATCCTGTAGTGATATTATCAGTCCCCGATCGTGCTGCCATTCTTTCTGAACCTATCCATCCAATAATGCTGGCCAAAGTGAATTTTTGAGATCCTGTAGTATTTAATTGTGGAATTTTGATAAGCTTCATTTCTTTATTGGGATTAAATAAATATGTACCAGGAGAAAAATCTGTTGGTAAGGATTGAGGGTCGGGTATATAAGACCAGGGAATTTTAATAATAAAGTCATCAAACCCAGTAATCTTTTTTAAAGTAATCGGAACAAAAGAATTTCTTTTGGGATTAAACTCATCCAGCAAATTCACGCCATTTAAATCGACATACCAGGGTATGTTTGTAAGGGTATTTCCATCATACAGCATTAGCAATGGTAATCGCCCTGCTACAAATGTATTTGGATAAGTCCCGCCTTCATTTATTAAAGAGATGGAAAAAAGAATAGAATCCTTTTTCTGACCTATGAAGAGTGAGCCATCTACAACGTATTTATCAAAACCTTTACTTTCAGGAAGCGCTTTTACATCCTCAATGATACTTTTCCATTGTCCTTGATTGTAGTATAAAAGAGATGATTGATGGGCATTCCACATTAACTTTTTGGCGTCCTGAATACCCGTAACCAGAAACTTTTGAGCGTTTTGAATGCTAAAGGCCTGCGGGTTATTAATTTTAATATCGGGAAAGAGTGGATGAGGGTCACCATTTGATAAGATTTTTTCTGTTTTACTATTTGTTACACGAAGGATGGATGATTTATGTAATTGATTATCCCTTTCCGATGTTACAATAATTGCACTATCTCCGGATATATAAGGATACCCCCAAAAATTACTAATAGATTTATCATGTAAACCTCCTGGAACAGTTGACTTTTCTTTGTTATGTAAAATAAGAGGTTTTAAATTATTACCGTCATGAATCAGCCAGCCGTTTATCTTTTCCGGACGATTACTTATAAAATAGATCACTGCATTTTCTTTTGAATTCCTGACCACTTCTGCATAATCAATTATGGCTGTACGGCCATCATGCAATACTATATTATCGCCAGGTTTTATGATTATATCTAATTTGTTTCCATCAGACATCGCAATATACCAGGCTCTTCCGACGCTCTGATAATAATTCATACTTGTATAGTGAAATTTATTAACCCCACCCATTTGCGTGTAAGGAATTTTCTCATCAAAGTCTGCCGGACGGGTTGATGCAGTGCCTTCAATTTGTAATAATTTAAGTGAGTCATCTTTATACGAATAAAGACCCCAGAATTGACTTTTTTTATCTGCTTGGAACTTTGCCCAGAATATAAATTTTCCAGACTCAAAAAGCTGATAGGTACCAAAGTCCAGGAATTTGCCATCTACACCGGGAGCGGGGTCCCCTGGTTTTGCAATTGGTTTTACATTCCATAGAGAATCACTGAAATCAGGATTGAAAAGATTAATCTTTATTTCTTCATTGAAAACCGATTCAGAAATTGATGTAGAAAAAGAAAGTAATAAGTAGCAAAGGGAAAAAAGAAAAACAGTCCTTTTCATAACTAATAAATTTTAAATTATTAATTATTCAATAGGGGGACTTATATCCACAGAGACAGGAAAAGTGAATTAGTGATTAAAGGTAATTTTTTTTAATAAAATATTATTTTTCAAATAAGCAAAGACTGCCGCCCACCCATTCCTTATCCTTATTATAACGAACACCGATCATTTTACCCTTACTTAATCTTGCCAGGTTGTTGGCAACAACTGGTCTTGGTTCTCCTTTTTTCCAGAAATAAAAAAGTCTGATTTCAACTTTTGCTGGTACATCCGGTGTTTCAATAACATCTGCATATTTCACTTTGCGCTGCAGTATCCAGTTCTCCGGATCTTTAATGTTTTCAATGTCTTTTGCTTCCAGGTCGATTATGACTCCCTGTCCTGCAAATGAAAAAAGCGGTTTCAATACATAGTTTTCAAGATCAGCAGGTATTTGCTTCACTTCATTCAGAAAAAAAGTAGATGGTACATAGGGATGCCGGATAAAAGGCATGGTGTACTTGCTTATCCGGTAAAACCAATTCGGATGAGGGCACCATTCAGCCTCCAACTCTTCAAAAAGAATTTTTCCTTTTTCCTGAACTTCCGGTGCTTGTTGTTGCAGGTCATCAAATATGATCCGGTTATAAATTCTTTTTATTTCTGTTTTCTTTCCATTGTTCTGATAAAAGAGTTTCTTTCCTTCTTTAATTAATTCTGTGAGGCAAACCGGTTTTATACCTAAATATTCTTCCGTACAATAGAAATCAATTTTAGTTTTTTGTTTGTGCGGAAAAACCTCCAGCAGGATTATATTTTCCGGATCCAACTCACCGATCATTGTTTCTTTCAGCAATTGCAGGTATGATTCTTTTGTATGTCCGCCGAGATAGGAACTGAAACCGGAAGGCAGTTGGAAATTCCGGTGAAACACATCATCCAGCATCACTTCATAGGCAAACAGGGTAGGGAAGCCCTGCATTTCTATTAATTGCGGTTCGTATTCTCCATTTTCATTTTCACAAACTCCGAAATCAAAAACGATAAACTGGGAGTATTCATTTTCATTCTGAACATGCAGGCCTTTTGGAATTGCATTTTTTGTCAACTCTTTAAAACCCGTATCTTTTATAACATCAATTATTTTTTCACAGGCATCAGTCATTTGATTTGTGAATTCCTTAGGAATAAAAACCGGAGTTTCGGCTACCCTGAATTCTATACCCCCCGGATGTATAGAATGCAGATCTTTTAAGAATGCCTCATATTTTTCTTTGGTAAAATGCTTATTGTATTCTTTACGGATGGATGGGATCATAATGATGGTTAATGATCGGGAAGTTAATATTTTATTTTTAAAGAGTTCGTTTAGGGAAAGTTTTACAATTGAAAATTTTTTGCCACAGAAGTACGGAGTCTTTGAGAATTTAATTTTATAAAGCTTTACTTCCCCTCCTTTGGAGGGGCAGATGGAACTACTAATAAAAGATATGCGAAAGGGGTGGGTAAAAAGCAGAATTTAATTACAGGAAGTACAAGTGAGTGTCCAAAGGACTCCTTCGGAGACACAACAAAAGCCGAATAGGGCTACTAAAGCTGGCTAAAAAATAAAATTTACAATTTTAAGCAACTTCCGCTACCAGGTGATCAATAGCAAGATTTAAAAAATTCGGAAGTATATGCGAGTAGGTCAGCATGATCTTATCAGGATCATTTAGATGTTTCAGCATGCTTTCCCATTTTTCAAATCCATGATCTTCGATGACTGATTTTTTCTTGTCTTCAGTTTGCAAATACATACTCATACCTACGGCATCAGCTTCAGGATGGAACTGCGTACCGATCATATATTCATTGAAGCGAATACCCATAATGGCTCTTTCATAAGGAACATGTGGGCGGTTTTTTTCAATGCAAAGAATACTGGCTCCCATTTCAGCCAGTACCTGATGATTTGGTTGTATTACCTGGTAATCCCTGCTTTCAACAACATGAAAAGGATCTTTTAGACCAGCATATACTGGTTCTTCCATTCCTCCTTCCAGCATATGAACAGGAAATACTCCGAAAGCTGTAGAATGTCGTTTGCAAACCAAACCTACATTATAGTGCCTGCAGGCTAACTGGAAAGAATGACAAATAAACAAGACATGTTTTTTGAAAACATTATCTGGATTTGCATTCCATCTTTCTACTTCATTCAACCATTTGAAATAGGCATCATCCCAATCTTTGTAGCGGCTTTCCAAAGGGCTACCCGGTCCTCCACTGGAAATAAATATGTCGTAACTCATGTCCGGTATTTCCAGTTTTTGCCTGACATCAAATACATCCCAGCTTATTTCAAGATTATTTTTTTCAGTATATAAATCCAGTATCTCCCGGATACAACGCATACCCTGGTTGGCTTTGCCTTCATAAAGGTCCAGAACCGCTACTTTTATTGTATTAGATCCATTAACCATAGGGGACAAACATATTATTTATTAACGGACTCAACTGTAGTATTTCTTACAATCTTACGCACAAATGTGGATTTTTTACTGAAATTTAACTTCAATTGATTTTGGTTAAGAAAACTGAGACTACTATAAAACCAGCTGACAACATGTGATTTACCTTTACTAATAACTCATTTGAGGTTTAAATTCATAGTAAATCTATTCTTTAAACTTTTCAGGATGTTTTTTATTGTGATCAGTTTTATCCTGGTATGCTTTTGCTGCAGCAAGAATGGTGCCTTCATCATATAAATTTCCTATCAGTGTTATACTTAAAGGTGATCCATTATTATTAAAACCCATGGGCATACAAACAACCGGATGACCGGTGAGATTTGTAATGGCGAGTTGCCTGCCGCCGAATGAAGGAGAAATAATCACATCAAAATCTCTCATGAATTCATTAACCGTTTTACATAATTCAGCCCGGTATCTGTTTGCATTAATATATTCCACTGCCGGGATCATTCTTCCTGACCGGAAAGTATTGGGCCAGAAACCACGGTCTTGTCTTTCTACAAGATCATCCCGGTTTGTTCTGGTTAACTCGTCAAATGCAGCTGAACTTTCTGCATTTAAAATAAGACTGATATAATTTACCGGGTAAACTGAAGAATCGGGAAAATTCACTGCTTTCAGATCTGCACCCAGCGAACGGTATATTTCCAATACTTTCCATTCCTTTGCACTTGTATCTAATCTTTTAAAATAATTTTCGGCATACCCGATACGCAGTTTTTTAAAATCAGTTTTTCCGTCGTAATTAAAAGTTTTGTCAACGGCACTGGCATCCAATCCATCTGTTCCTTTTATATAATTAAAAACGATGGCTGCATCTTCTGCACTTCTGCAAATAGGTCCAACTTTATCAAGACTCCAGCAAAGTACCATGGCACCGGAACGGCTGATGGTTCCGAAAGTTGGACGTAAACCTGTGGTACCACAACGAGTAGAGGGTGATACAATAGAACCTAAAGTTTCGGTTCCAATTGTAAAAGGTAAAAGACCGGCTGCAGTTGCAGCAGCAGAACCGGCTGATGAACCGCTGGATCCCTGATTAAGATCCCAGGGGTTTTTTGTTTCACCACCAAACCATTTATTGTTTTGTGCCAATGCACCCATGGAAAGTTTTGCACATAGAACTGCACCTGCTTCTCTTAATTTTTTGTAAACATAGGCATCCTGATCAATCACCTGGTCTTTATAGGGTGTGCTTCCCCAGGTTGTTTTATATCCCTTTACAGCAAACAGATCTTTTAATCCATAAGGAATGCCATGAAGCAATCCACGATACTTTCCTGCTTTAATTTCTTCATCAGCTTTTCTGGCCTGTGCCATGGCCGTATCAATTGTTAAGGTAACAACACATTCCAGTGTATCACCCCATTTTTCTAATCTTGCTATAAAAAACTTTGTAAGTTCAACTGAGGATATTTTTTTTGCTCTAATTAGTCCTGCCAGTTCCGGAATGGAATAAAAAGCCAGGTCATTCATGTTTTTGGGCAATTGCATATCTGCCCGGATGGGCATATTCACGGTTTGTGCAACCCTCGGAAATTTCATTCCGTTTGGAACGGGGTTAAATGCAAAAGGATACGGGATGTCATTAGTTGGTAAAGTTTTATGCATTCCCTTGTAAACCTGCAGGAAGTTATTCAGATTTCTCATCATGGAGTCGGCTTCATTTTCCGTAAAGTCAAGATCATACAATTTCAGGGATTGCAGGATCAACTGAATGCTGTCTTTTTTAGTTTGTGAAAAAGAATTTATTGAAAAAAGGAACAGAAAAATAATCAAGAATTTCATATCAATTTATTTAAGAAGTTAAATTACAGAAATAATATCATTAACTTTTCATCCTTAAACGCAGGTTATG
>CAZOOT010000051.1:0-21047 GCA_964581455.1 uncultured Chitinophaga sp.
CAAATAATGCTGAAAGTCGGAATTTTCGGAGTTGGGCATCTTGGTAAATTTCATCTGAATAACTGGAAAGAAATACCCGATGTGGAGCTGGTAGGTTTTTATGATCCAAATGATGCGAATGCTGCCGAAGTTTCTGCAAAATATAATTTAAAAAGGTTCGCAGATGCTGAATCGCTTTTAAAAGAAGTGGATGCTATTGATATTGTAGCACCTACTGATCAGCATTTTCTGCTTTGTGAGAAGGCAGTAAAAAACGGTAAACACGTTTTTGTTGAAAAGCCTTTGGCCAATACAATGTCCGAAGCACATGCACTTGTAAAACTTGTCAAAGAATCCGATATAAAATTCCAGGTGGGGCATGTTGAAAGATTCAATCCTGCTTTTCTTGCAGTAAAAGACCTGGACATGAACCCTATGTTCATTGAAGTACATCGCCTGGCACAATTTAATCCGAGAGGAACTGAAGTAAGTGTTATCCTGGACCTGATGATCCATGATATTGATATTATTTTAAGCATAGTAAAAAGTGATGTAAAATTTATTTCGGCAAGTGGTGTGGCAGTAATGACCGATACACCGGATATTGCCAACGTAAGAATTGAATTTACAAACGGCTGTGTAGCCAATCTTACTTCTTCCAGAATATCCATGAAGAAGATGAGGAAGATCCGGCTTTTCCAGAAAGATGCTTATATCGGCATTGATTTTTTGAATAAAAAATCTGAAATCATAAAGTTGAAAGCTGATGAAAAAGACAGTGCAAGTGTTTTCACCTTTGATATTGAAACCGCAAAAGGTAAAAAAACAATTGCTATTTCAAATCCACAGATACCAGAAATAAATGCGATAAAAAAGGAATTGGAAGAATTTAAATTTGCCATAGAAAACAATACCAGAACAATTGTTTCGGAAATTGATGGTTTAATGGCAATGGATGTGGCACACCAGATACTCCATAAGATCGGCAATAATGTTATTACCCGCTGATGAAAGAAAACAAGTTAATTCATAATGCATGGTATGCAGTTATTGATTTTATTACTGCTGCTCTGTCCTGGGCTATTATATATTTTCTGCGCAAAGCCTTTCTCGGACTTGAAGTAAAAGATGAAGATGGTTTAACTGTAGACAGTAATTTTTGGCTGGGAATAATTTTGGTCCCGCTGGGATGGCTTTTCATCTATACCCTGGTAGGCGCCTATCATTCATTGTACATGAAATCCAGGCTCAGGGAGTTTACCATCACTTTCATCTGCAGCCTTATCGGATGTACTTTCCTTTATTTCACCATTATATTGAATGATTTGAATGACCTGAATAAAAACTACACTTATTATTATGCCGCTTTCTTTTCTTTATTGATCATTCATTTCTTTTTGACTATTTCAGGAAGATTGATATTAATTAACATAGCAAGACAGCAGTTAACTTCAGGCAAAGTATCATTTAACACCCTCCTGATTGGAGGAAATGGAACCGCACTAAAAATTCTGAATGAAACTGAAAAAAATTTCAGGAATGATGGATTTTATTACATTGGTTATATCAGCATAAAGGAAAACGGAAAGCTGATAGATGAAAAGCTTCCCTTTTCCGGCACTTTGGATCAACTTGAAAATATAATAGAGAGTAAGAATGTAAAACTGGTAGTGATTGCTCTTGAAAAAAAAGAACAACCATATATAGAAAATATTATTGAAAGATTAAGTGAAAAAGAAGTGCTTATTAAAATTTTACCTGATACACTAGATATCATTGCTGGTTCTGTGAAAACCAGTAACGTCTTTGGTGCTGTGCTTATTGATATTAAAACAGGCCTGATGCCTGAATGGCAGCAAAATATTAAAAAAGCAATTGACATCTTATTTGCTGTAACAGGCCTTATAATTTTTTCACCTTTACTGCTGCTGGCTGCAATCGTGGTAAAATTATCATCAAAGGGTCCGGTGATTTTTAAGCAGGAACGTATCGGGTACAAGGGACAGCCATTTATATTATATAAATTCCGTTCCATGGTTGAAAATGCAGAAAAAGAAGGACCTTCTCTTTCTTCTGAAAATGATAAAAGAATTACTTCCTGGGGAAAGACCATACGAAAGTGGAGAATTGATGAATTGCCACAACTTTGGAATATCCTGAAAGGAGATATGAGCTTTGTGGGACCAAGACCCGAAAGGAAATTTTATTATGACCAGGTAGTTGCCAGATTTCCTTACTTCAAATATTTGCGTAAAGTAAAACCCGGTTTAAGCAGTTGGGGAATGGTGAAATTTGGTTATGCCGAGAATGTGGAAGAAATGATAGAACGAAGCAAATTTGATCTTCTTTATATAGAAAATATTTCGCTGGCACTGGATTTTAAGATCATGATCCATACGTTAAGGATCATCCTCCTGGGACAAGGCAAGTAAAGAATTGTCAATTGGCAGTTGCCAATTAGTTTTATATTTTTGAGAAACTGTATATCCCATTGAAAAAACTTATTCTTTTTTCTATCTCTTTTTGCTTATTGCCTTTTGTCTATTGCCAATTACCCTACTGGCAACAGCAAGTAAATTACAGTATCGATGTTTCTTTAAATGACAAGGACCATACGCTTGATGGATTTGAAAGTATTGAATACATCAACAATTCTCCTGACACTCTTAAATTCATTTGGTTTCACCTCTGGCCCAATGCTTATAAAAATGATAAGACAGCTTTCAGCGATCAGGCACTGGAAAACGGAAGCACAAAATTTTATTTCACAGAAAAAGAAAACAGGGGATATATCAACAGGCTGGATTTTAAAGTAAACAACATTACAGCAGATATTGAGGACCACCCGCTGTATATTGATATCATAAAAATTATTTTACCTTCTCCCCTCTTACCTGCCGGCAGAATAACTATCACCACTCCTTTTCATGTACAACTTCCTTATAATTTTTCCCGTGGCGGACATGAGGGCCAGAGTTACCAGATAACACAATGGTATCCCAAGCCTGCAGTTTATGATCATAAAGGCTGGCATCCTATGCCCTATCTTGACCAGGGAGAATATTACAGCGAGTTTGGAAATTTTGATGTCAGCATTACGCTTCCAAAAAATTATGTTGTAGCCGCTACGGGTGAGTTGCAGAACAAAGATGAACTGGAATGGTTGAAAAGCAGATCTTCTTTTACATGGGATCCATTGAAAGAAAAAGTAAAAACCAAAAGCGGACAAATACAAATCATAACACAGGAATATCCCATTTCTTCAAATGAAATAAAGAGACTTGAATTCAAACAAAATAATGTTCATGATTTTGCATGGTTTGCTGATAAAAGATTTATTGTAAACCATGACACCTGTAAACTCGCTTCAGGAAAGATCGTGGACCTGTTTTCCTATTATACACCCCAATTCAAATCGCAATGGGTCAATACGGTAAAATACATTGCCGAAGCAATAAAAAAAAGAAGTGAATGGATTGGAGAATATCCCTATTCAGTTGTCAGTGCCGTGCAGGGTCCAGAAAGTTTTGGTGGCGGTATGGAATATCCAACTATTACTGTGATCTCCCCGATTCAGGATGAAAGGTTGCTGGAATATACTGTTGTACATGAGATAAGTCATAACTGGTTTTATGGAATCCTGGGATCCAACGAAAGACTATATCCTTGGCTGGATGAAGGTTTAAATACCTATTATGATTTCAGACATACTGAATGGAAATATGGAAACGAGGGTGAATTCAAAATAGGGTCAACTAATTTTTCTATGAAAAATACAGAGAGACTTCTTTTTGATGTATTCGCCGCAGCAAGGAAAGATCAACCTATCAATACCAATAGCGAAGAATTCACTTCCTTAAACTATAATATTATCGCTTATTATAAAACTGGTGTATGGCTGGAACTTATAGAAAAAAAACTGGGCAGGGAATTATTTGATAAATCGATGCAAGAGTATTACCGGAAATGGAAATTCAAACATCCCTATCCTGAAGATCTTAAAAATGTACTTGAAACTGTTAGCGGCCAGGGTCTATCCGGTGAATTTTTATTACTTGAAAAAAAAGGAACCCTGCCCGGAATGGAAAGAAAAGGCTGGAGTACTGTATCCCCTTTTTCCCCAAAGTCATTTGTTAAATACATTAATAATTCATCTAAAGACTGGCTTTTATTTTCCCCGATTGCCGGATTAAACAGTTATGACAAATTTATGATCGGCGGCCTGATCACAAATTATAAACTACCTGCTTCCCCGTTTCAATTTCTTATTGCCCCAATGTATTCAACCGGTGCCAAAAAACTTAACGGGATGGGAAAAATCAATTACAGGATGTTCCCGGATAATGAAAGATGGAAAGTAGATTTTTTTTTGAATGCCGCTGCTTTCTCTTATGATGAGTTTTTAAAATCAGACGGTGAAAAAGCAATTTCGGGGTTTACAAAAATAGTGCCCGGCCTGCGTTTTACCTTACAGGAAAATCATCCACGAAGTTCAGTAACCCGGTATATTCAATGGAAAAATTATTTTCTACGGGAAGGATTGTTCAGAATAACCAATGATACAACTATTACCGGATCAGATACTGCAATAAGACAAAATGTTGCTATACAAAAGCACAGCAAGTCATTTCAGCAATTAAAACTATTTATTCAAAACAACAGGGTTCTTTATCCTTTTTCTGCAGAACTGAATATTGAACAGGGAAATGACTTTCTGAGAACTGCTTTTACCGGTAACTATTTTTTCAATTATCCAAAAGCAGGTGGCCTGAATGTCAGGTTTTTTGCAGGAAAGTTTTTTTATCTCAGCCCAAAAACATTTACAAGGCAATTTGCAACGGATCAGTATCACCTGAATATGACAGGTGCCAATGGTTATGAAGATTACACATACAGCGATTATTTTATTGGCAGAAATAAATTTAAGGGAGCAGCCAGTCAGCAGATCATGCTCAGAGATGGTGCCTTTAAAGTAAGAACTGACCTGTACTCAGACAAAGTAGGTAAAACAGATGATTGGCTGGCGGCAGTCAATTTTACAACAACAATTCCTGCCGGAATAAATCCGCTTAACATTTTGCCTGTAAAAATCCCATTAAAGCTTTTTGCTGATATTGGCACTTATGCCGAAGCATGGAAAAGGGATGCCAATCTTGACCGTTTCATATTCGATGCAGGATTACAACTTTCTTTCTTTTCCAATACTTTGAATATTTATTTTCCGCTGATATATAGTTCTGTATTCAAAGAATATATTCAGTCTGTGCTGGAAAAGAAAAACAGATTTTTGAAAACTGTTTCATTTAATATCGACATCTCTAATTTTACCCTGAAAAAAATAAGCAGGGATCTGGATTTCTGATGACTGCAGACAATCAAATAAAATATATATCTCATCAGCACATTGACAAAGTCAGGTGGGATGATTGTATCCGACAGGCGCCGAATGGTTTGATCTATGCATTTTCCTATTACCTGGATACAATGGCAAAAAACTGGGATGCCCTAGTTCTTAATGACTATGAAGTAGTGATGCCTCTTACCTGGAATAGCAAATATGGATTCTCCTATTTATATCAACCGGGTTTTACAGCATCACTGGGTGTATTTGGCAAAAATCTAAATGAAGAATTGGTATTTGGTTTCATTAAAGCGATACCTGAAAAATTTAAACTGATAGAAATTTCTTTGAACAGTGGAAATTTTATCCCTGGAAACCAACCATACTTTTCCACCAGAACCAATTATATTCTGGACCTGAACAAACCCTTTACAGATCTGGCAAATGCTTACAGGGAAAATCACCAGCGCAATATCAAAAAGGCTTTACAGGCTGGTTGTACCATCAGGAAAAATATTCCTGTGAACCTGGTCATTGAAATGAACCAGGAATTGTTAAAAACGATCAGTCCTGTTAAGACTGAAGATTATAACAATTTTAAAAAATTGTATGATTTACTGGCAAAGGAAAATAATGCAGAAACATTTGGGGTCATTGACGCTGATCAGCATCTGGTAGCAGCTGCTGTTTTCTTTTATTCTCATAACAGGGCTTATTATATCCTGGCCGGTAATACAACTGAAGGTAAAAATCTTGGTGCATCACATGCATTGTTAGATTCATTCATTAAAGAAAATGCCGATAAAGATCTAATCCTCGATTTTGAAGGTTCGTATATAGAAAGCCTGGCATTTTTCTATACCGGTTTTGGCCCAAAGGCAGAATCATATCCTGCTTTAAGAACAAATAAACTTCCCTGGTATATTCGCTGGATGAAGGGCTGATCAGTAATTTACTTTCACAATAAACTTATCAGTCTCTGAAATGGATAAAGCCGCTGCTGCTGCATCGCTTATCCGGATATCCAATCCCTGGTTTTGCCGTATGCTTTCCATACTATAAAGCACTTTCGCATACAAAATTTTATTATTACCCGGGTTGGTAACTTTTACGATAGTCCCCGGATCAACTCCATTGATCAGTAAATAATATTTTGCATCCTGCCAGCCGCTGGTTGTTTTAAAAATGGAAGAAGTCACAGTTTGTTCCTTGCTAACCGGAGTTTTTTCTACCTGGTGAGCAAAATGGTTTTTAAAATATCCATCTCCGCTTATTGTGGGTTTTGATTCAGCAGGTTTTGCTGCCGGCACTACTTGCTTTACATCCTCTTTTACAACTGGTGGAGATTCCTTTTTTAATTCCGGTTCAGTTTTCTTTGGTTCTTCTTTTACTGTTGCTACTTCAGGTTTTTTTACTTCCTGTACCAATTCCTTTTTTTCAGTGATAACTGATGCGTTATTTTCCTGTTTCTTTGGCTGAATGTTCACCACTTTGTCTTTCATTTCATTTGTGATCAGGAAACCAACGATCAGTTTCTTTCCTGCATCCAGGTTTTCACCGGATAATGCATTCCAGTTACGAAGATTATTTATTTGCACTTTCCCTGCTTTAACACTTACACTTGTCAAAGATTCTTTTTGTGCAGTAGTAAAATAAACAGGCACACCACTATTCCCGCTCTGGGTAAAATTAGTATCTGTCAAAGGGATCTTAATGATCTGTCCTATATCAAGTCCTTTATTGTAATCAATTTTATTAAAAGCTGCAATATGCCGCGGATGAACATTATACAACCTGCTCAATGGGAACAATCCTTCTTTAGGTTGCACTTTATGCTCAATATAAAATCCCGTTGTGCTGTTCCTGAAAACAAAATCAGTTGATTGGGAAAAAGTTATTGTAAAAATAAAAATTGCAATAGTGCAGGTTAGTAGTTTTTTCATCTTGATTTGAATTTATACAAAGATGCAAATTTTTAACGGTTTTTAATCCTTAAGAATCCTTAACATTTTGGGATAATAATTATTCATGCGATTGGGAAGAACATTCACCCAGCCCAATTCATGATTTTTAAAACAAACAAGACTCCATCCTTTTTTATCCGGCAAAATACTGATGTCTTTTTTCTTCAGGTAAAGAATGGCATCCTCATAGTTCAGATCTATGCGATTTATTTTGTCAGAAACAATTCCGCTCAGCGCCAATGTATGATCAGGCACCAGTTTATCCCGGATGATCTCCCCTATTTTTATTCCGGCATTTACCGAACGCAATTTCCATGATAAAAAATCAATTTCTTCTGCAAGAATTTCAGGAACGACATGAATTGATTTATCTCTTTTTAAAAAACCAAGCCCATCCGTTTGCAAATAGTTTTCCAGAACCTTCATTTCAGCAGAAGATATTTTTTCCGCTTTTTTTCTTCGTTGAAATTCTCCCGGATCTTCTTCTCCTTTTTTCCTGAAACAGGCAATAAAAAAACCTTCTCCTTTTACTTTATCCGGCCAGAAACGATATCCACTCCCCGATTCAACTATCCCCCATTCTTTGTCAATTTTCAATTGGCAATTGTCAATAGGCAATTCACTTACCTGCCACTCCATTATCTTTTCATTTTCTTCCTGGGAATAAGAACAAGTGGAATAAATTAAAATGCCACCTTTTTTCAAAATTGGTATTATATCTGCCAATATTCTTTGTTGTCTTTGGCTACATAAGGCAACATTATTTAAACTCCATTCATCCATGGCATCAGGATCACGGCGAAACAATCCGCTTCCGCTGCAAGGTGCATCCACTACGATCACATCAAAATAGTTTTCCAGTTCAGAAAAATCTTTCGGGTCGTTGTTGGTCACAACCACATTGGCGCAGCCCCATTTGACAATATTATCATTCAGAACATTTACCCTGGAACGAATGACATCATTGCTGACCAGCAAACTTTCTTTTGAAATAAGGGAAAGCAGATGTGTTGATTTGCCTCCAGGTGCTGCACAGAGATCCAACACTTTTATTGGTTTTGAAAGATCCACAGTTTGTTTCAAAGCCTGCTCCAAAAACATACTGCTGGCTTCCTGTACATAATAACAGCCGGCATGAAAAAGCGGATCGAAAGTGAAGGAAGGTCGTTCGGAGAGATAGAATCCATTCTCTGTCCAGGGGATTGGGTATTGAATTTTGAGTTTTGAATTTTGAATTTCGAATTCTTTCTTTGGGTTAAACCTGACTGTAACAACCTGTTCCCCCGACGAATGCACCTGTTCAAAAGCATTTTTATCAAACCCTTTTGAATTATGTATAGACTCGAGGAACTCTATTGGTAACTGCATCCGGCAAAACTATTTATTAATGACCGAACAGAAATTTTAAAATGCTTTGGGTTTAATTACAGTTATTGCCTGTTTGATTTTTAAATTATAAACTTCAATTGTTTTGGAAACAATCTCAATATTATCCTGCGCTTCTTTCCAGTTTCTTTCTTCTATACCTTCCCGGATGCCAGGCAATGTTTTTACACCATAACCGGTATAATATCCCGGTGCATAGATCTGGTGTTTGTACCATGATCTGCGTGGCAAACCTTTTTCATTGATCAGGCTTCTTTCAACTTTAAATAAAATCTCATTCAGTTCTTTTTGTTTTTCAGAAGATAACTGTGTGCCACTTCCATATAGTTTCTGAAACTCTTCTGCGCTATTTTTTAGTTGCACCATTTCGTTTTCCAGGCTGCTGAAATTAAGATAGGGCACCGCTTCTTTTACTTTCGGTGTTTGAAATCCTTTTTTCGGATCAGCAGCGAGGTCATATAATTTATCGTTGATCAGTTTATTTTCAGTCTCTGTTTCATTCCGCATATTATCTGCCAGTGTTTTTAATTCAGTCACATAATCAGCAACTGTTTTTTGAAAACTGGTAAAATCAATGGGTAACACTTCTGCATTTGCCAGTCTCATCATCGCCCTGCCTGCTGTTTTTGATAAAGCAACCCCGTATAAAAAACCGGGATCTTTGAAACGTGTGAAATGATCGAAAGAATCATAGATAGAATGATATTCTCCACCATTGCCTTCACCTCCAAAACCAAGATTCATGGATGCAATGCCAAGAAATTGTAAAAAACCCGACCAGTCAGATCCTGCACCGAGTGCACCCAGTTTAATATTTTTATTGCCCATCATTTTTGCACGGGCTGCTTTATCGGCACTAACAATACTATTTGCATATTTTCTTTCTTTAATGCTCACCCCTGTTTGCGGATCCATCACCACATCAGCAATTTCATTAAAGAATGGTTCCAGTGTATGAGATCCGGCAGCACCTATAAAGCCACGGGAGTTGCCATCAGTATTAATATACGCCACTGCCTTCTTACGCAATTCTTCCTGGTGATCTTCTGCCCATTCTGTTGAACCAAGCAGACCCTGCTCTTCACCATCCCATGCACAATAGACAAGGGTTCTTTTTAATTTATATCCTTTCTTCACCATTTCACCAATCACTCTTGCCTCTTCCAGTTCTGCCACCATCCCACTTATCGGATCAGCAGCACCATTCACCCAACCATCATGATGATTGCCCCGAATGATCCATTCATCAGGCAATTCACTGCCGGGAAGTTTTGCGATCACATTGTATAATGTTTTTATATCCCAGTTGAATTGGAGATTCATATGCACTTTTTCTTTACTTGGACCAACATGATAAGTGATTGGTAAACCACCACGCCAGGAAGCTGGAACCACAGGACCAGCCAGTGATTGCAATAATGGCAATGCATCTTCATAAGAAATCGGTAGCACAGGAATTTTCATAATCGTTATTGCATCTTTTCTATCCAATCGTTTTGCATCTTTTGTTGCACCAATACCGGGTGTCAGCGGATCGCCGGGATAAACCGGCATATCCATAACAGAACCACGTTGAACTCCGTCCCTGGGACGAAAAGGGCCAACAGGATAAACATCGCCTGCAGCATATCCATCATCTTCCGGATCGCTGTAAATAATACAGCCTATTGCGCCATGCTCATAAGCCACTTTTGGCTTAATGCCTCTCCATGATCCGCCATATTTTGCAATCACAATTTTTCCTTTTACACTCACTCCCATTTTTTCCAGTTCATCATAGTCGGCAGGAATGCCACGGTTCACAAAAACCAATTCAGCAGTTACATCACCATCGGCTGAATATGCATTATAAGAGGGAAGTTGTTCTGCTTTTTGCCCACTGGTCCGGTCTTCTTTTAAAGTTGACTCTTCCAGTTTTGCTTTAAATGGTTTGCTCCCCAGCAATTCCAGTATTCTTGTTTTTGGAGTTGGGAACAATACATGATATTCGGCGATCTCCGTTTGAAACCCCCAACTGCGAAAAAGGTTTGCCATATACTCTGCATTTGCTTTTCCCTGTGCACTGCCTATATGATGTGGTCGGGAAGTAAGAAACTGCATCCAGGTATCCAGGTTATTTGCATTTAATGAAGCATCAAATTGTTTTTCCCAATCCAGTTGAGATTTTGCATTTGCTTCGCTAAAACCCATAATCTTTTGGCCGCTTACACTATTTAAAATGAATAAGGAGATAGCAATTAAGAATAACTTCATAATAATTTTTAGTTGATGATTAAACAGATTTAATTTCGGAGATCAGGTCCTGCAATGCTTTTTTTGCATCGCCAAATAACATCGATGTTTTTTGTTTATAGAAAAGTTCGTTTTCAATTCCGGCATAACCGGGTTTCATAGTCCTTTTATTTACAATAACCATTTTTGCCTGCTCCACATCCAGGATCGGCATTCCATATATCGGAGAAGCAGGATTTGTTTTTGCTGCTGGATTTACCACATCATTGGCTCCGAGAATCAACACTACATCCGTTGTTGGAAATTCTTCATTGGCCTGTTCCATCTCCAATAAATTATCATAGCTCACATCCGCCTCTGCCAGTAATACATTCATGTGACCAGGCATACGGCCTGCCACCGGATGAATGGCATATTTAACCTGCACTCCCTTTGCCTCCAGTATTTTTTCTAGCTCATGACAAGCATGCTGCGCCTGTGCCACGGCTAATCCATAACCCGGAACAATTAATACTTTATTGGCAAAACTCATTACAACCGCCGCATCATTCAGTGATATTTCTTTGTAATGATTTTTTTCAGAAGATGCTGCAGCAGCTGCACCGCCACCAAAAGATCCGATCAGTACATTGGTCAAAGACCGGTTCATGGCTTTACACATCAGCACGGTAAGAATGGTTCCTGCTGCTCCTACCAAAATACCGCCGGTGTACACTACTTTATTGTCAAATAAAAATCCACCACATGCTGCTGATAAACCGCTGAGTGAATTCAGTAAAGAAATTACAACCGGCATATCCGCACCACCAATCGGTTGAACAAAGAAAACGCCATAAACCAATGAAATAAGAAAAACTGTATAAAAAAGAATCACTGTATTATCTGATTGCAGGTTTAAAGTGATATAAAAAGAAAGTGCAATGCTTACTATAAATAATAAAATATTTATGATATGCTGTCCCTTAAATGCAAAATCTTTTACCCGGCCGCTTAATTTTCCCCATGCGATCATGCTTCCGGAAAAAGTAATGCTGCCAAGAATAACTCCTGAAAAAATAATTGTCATGATACCAGGGCTTGATTTATCTGCAGGAAATCCCAGTTCTGCCAGGTGATTGAATTCAATAATGGAAATTAATGCGGCGCTTGCTCCACCCAATCCATTAAACAAACTGACCATCTCGGGCATGGCTGTCATCTTTACTTTTTTTGCAGCCATTACCCCAATGACAGTACCGATAATTATTCCTGCAAAGATCCAGGCATGATTTCTCAAATAACTGCCATCCTCATTACGATAAAGAAAAATTGTTCCCAAAATTGCTGCAGCCATACCGGCACCAGCCAATAAATTTCCGTTTCTTGCAGAAACCGGGTTAGACATCATTTTTAATCCCGAAATAAAAGTGATGGCACAAATGATATAGATTACACTTAATATAGATACTCCCATGTTTTGTTAAGTTCTAAATTTTAAATACTAAATGCTAAATCACTTCTTGTCCAGTTTTCTGAGAATAGCTGCGAAAATCAACATGAGCTCATTTGCTTCAGTTTCAAGTTCGGCTCTTTTTGATTCCAGCTCTGCATTTTCATTTGTCAAAATATGTTTTAACCAATAAACTGATTCTTTGCTTTCCTTCTTACAAATCCTGATTCTCATTTTCAGATCATTCGTTCCCAGATTATCGTTCGCTTCTATATAGTTTGCTCCTATTGAACCTGCAGATCTTATCAATTGTTTTATATATTCTGCATTAATAATGTCTTTTTTTAACAACAAACAAAAATCCCTGGTTCTAATTGAAAACATCCTGGTCCTCTCCTCCAAATCATATTTCTTCTCTTCCCCCCATTAGAATTTAGCACTTAGAATTTATTATTTATTCCTTTTTTTCTTCTTAAACATTTCCATCATCCTGTCCGTCACCGCAAACCCTCCTACAACGTTTATCGTTCCTAAAATGACTGCAAGCAAACCAAGAACTAATGCGATATAATTATCCTCGTCGGCTCTTCCCATAACAATGATTGCGCCAATGATCACTACACCGCTGATGGCATTTGCATGGCTCATCAAAGGTGTGTGTAAAACTGTCGGTACACGGCTGATCACAATAACCCCCAAAAAAATAACCAGCACAAGAATATAGATCATTTGTTCGTTGCTACTGATCCAGTGTAATAGTGATTCCATAAATAGCCCCCTCTGTCTCCCCCGAAGGGGGAGTATCCACGCACAGCCCAAAGTCTGATCGTGGTTTTTGGTTAAAAAAAATTGTTTCAAATAACTAATTATTCTTTCATTCTCTCATGCACTATTTTTCCTTCATGGGTGATGGATGACCCTTTCACCAGGTCGTCTTCCCAATTCAGGTTAATATTACCTTCCTTATTAATAATTAACTCTAAAAAATTAAGTACGTTTTTCCCATACACTTTACTCGCATCTGACGGCATGGTGGATTGTAATGATGAGTTGCCCACAATACTCACTCCGTTATACACTACTGTTTCATTATTTTTTGTAAAAGGTGTATTGCCACCGGTGATCGCAGCAATGTCAATGATCACGGATCCGTTACGCATGGTCTTAATCATTTCCTCTGTAATTAATATCGGGGCTTTCTTCCCCGGTATCTGTGCTGTAGTTATGACAATATCTGACTTCGCAATACTTTCGGCAATTTTTTGTCTCTGCTTTTGTTTGTATTCTTCCGTTTGTTCAACAGCATAACCTCCGGCCTTGCTTGCATCAGCAGCACCTTCCAGTTCAATAAATTTCGCACCAAGGCTTTGAACTTCTTCTTTCACTGCAGGCCTTGTATCAAACACTTCTACTACTGCGCCCAATCTTTTTGCTGTAGCAATTGCCTGCAAACCGGCAACACCTGCACCCAGTATTAATAATTTTGCCGGCCGAATACTTCCGGCTGCTGTCATAAACATTGGGAAATAACGGGAGTATAAATTTGCAGCAGTCAGTACCGCTTTGTAGCCGGCAATATTGGCCTGAGAACTCAGCACATCCATGCTTTGTGCACGGGTGGTGCGGGGAAGCATATCCAGGGAAAAAGTTGTGATCTCCTTTGCAGCCCATTCTGTCATCAGTGTTTTATTGTACAATGGCTGGTAGACGCCAATCAGTATTGCTGACCTTGTATTTTCTACTTCGGCTGTTGCAAATGCATGAATGGCCAATAAAATATCTGAAGATTGCAACACTTCATCCCGGTTCTTTACCTGTGCTCCCGAACTCTCATATTCGGCATTGCTGCTGAATGCTTTTTCACCGGCACCGGATTCTACCAGAACGGTAATTCCTTTTTTGCTGAGCACTGATACTGCCTCAGCCAGTAAGCTTACTCTTGTTTCAAATGCCGGTTCTTTCAATACGCCGATCGTCATGAGTAAATATCCATTTTATACCACGGAAGGTAATCAATTTTAAAATCGGATTTTAAATTCAAGCTTCTCTTTAAACTCTTTTCTGAAAAAAATTATGCCGATAAAGAACAAATCAATACTGCAGGTTACCGATGCATGATTCTTTATGTTTTCCCAGGCAGCTTCCATTTCCCTGCTCCAGTGTATATCATCAAAAACGAGGATCGAATGATCATTTGTTTTCAAAAGCAGATCCTGGAAATATTCTTCTGTTGGTACTTGCCGGTGATTGCCATCTATAAAAGCAAAATCTACAGAGGACAGATTTCGGACTGTAGTCTTTAATGTATCATCAAAATTTCCATGAACAATTTCAATATTATGCAAACCCAGTGATTTAAAATTTAAAATTGCAAGGCTTAAAATCTCCTTAGCACCTTCCATGCTGATCAATTTCGCATCCGGGCTTGCAAGAGAAAGATAGAATGTCGTGATGCCCAATGAAGTTCCTAGTTCAAGAATGGTTTGCGGCTGATAATATTTTATTATCCGGTAAAGCAGTTGCCCGTATTTTTTTGATTTGGCTGCATTTTTTGCAATCGAGGAAACTGTTCTTTGATTTTTTTTTGAAACTACAGAACCGGCACCGAAATCTTCCACTTCCAGCAGAGTCTGATCGTCCAATAATTTATTTCGTAAAGCCTCCACCTTGCTGTAAGCCGGGTAGTCTTTTTTATCATTCAGGATTTTTGTAATGAAATCAAAAACAAAAGGTGAATGTATCCCGTGTCCCTTGCTGTTGGAAGCTGTGAATTGGTAGTGGAGGTATTTGGATAAAAGTTGGAAACGGGAATACATGCAGTGCAAAATAAGAAATATGAAAAACTAAATCAGAAATTAGAAATTCTAAAACAGAAAAGTATTATTGTCTGTTAAATTCATTCCTCATTCAACTTTCAACTTTTTACTTTTTATTTTTTACTTTTCACCTCCTCTCCCACACCTGAAACGAATAAGCATAAGCATGTTTCTCATCCGCAGGGTTATCAGTATTTTTCAAAAGTGTCCAGTCGGTTTCTTTTATTTCAGGAAAAAAAACAGTGGCATCAGGTGATGCATGAACACGGGTCATATAAATACGGTTTGCTTTTTCAAATGCCTGTTTATAGATCTCACCTCCGCCGATCACAAAAGCTTCTTTCACATCCATGCCCTGTGCCATCATGATCGCAGCTTCCAAACTGGTTACTGTAAACACGCCATCTGCTTTCCAGTCTGCCTGCCGGGTGATCACAATATTTTTTCTGCCACCCAGCGGTTTCCCTCCCATGGATTCAAAGGTTTTTCTACCCATGATCACCGGCATGGCCCAGGTGGTATTTTTAAAAAACTTCATATCCCTGGGTAAATGCCAGAGCAGCTGGTTGTTTTTACCAATGGCGTTGTTTGTTGCTGCAGCGACGACGAGTGATATGATCATAAACCCCAACCCCTAAAGGTGCTTTTAAAAATTAACTATTGAACGAAACTACAATATAATTTATATGATTAGCCTAAGTTCCCCTTTAGGAGGACAGGGGGTTAAACCGCCACCTTCCCCTTGATCGCTTCATGGCTCTGATAATTCTCCAATTTGAAATCTTCAAATTTAAATCCGAAAATATCTTTCACATCCGGATTCAGTTTCATGGTTGGTAATGGAAATGGAGTTCGGCTCAACTGAAGTTTCACCTGCTCCAAATGATTATTATAAATATGCACATCGCCGAAAGTATGAATGAACTCCCCCGGCTCCAGATCACATACCTGGGCAATCATCAACGTCAATAAAGCATAAGAAGCAATATTAAATGGCACACCCAAAAAAACATCTGCTGACCTTTGGTATAGCTGACAAGATAGACGGCTTTTCAAAGCCACCTTTAGGGGGTTTGGGGGTTGTACATAAAACTGAAACATCGTATGGCAAGGCATCAATGCCATTTCGGACAATTCTCCCACATTCCATGCATTCACAATCAGTCTGCGGCTATCGGGATTTGTTTTGATCTGCTTTATCAGATCAGTGACCTGGTCCACTACTTTTCCATCCTTTCCTTCCCAGCTGCGCCATTGTTTGCCATATACAGGACCAAGGTCTCCATTTTCATCCGCCCATTCATCCCAGATGCGGACACCGTTTTCTTTTAAATACTGAATATTGGTTTCTCCTTTTAAGAACCAGAGCAGCTCATGAATGATACTTTTCAGATGCAATTTTTTAGTAGTAACAAGTGGAAAGCCTTCCTGTAAATTAAAGCGCATCTGGTAACCAAAAATGCTGATAGTGCCGGTGCCGGTCCGGTCTTGTTTTTGTTCACCGGTATCTAAAATATGCTGAAGTAAACTGAGGTATTGTTGCATAGCTGCAAGGTAAAAAAAAGTAGGGAGTTTTAGGTGAAAGATACTAGCTGTGAGTAAAATGGGGGTAGGATAAATACAATGTATGAAGTATAAAAAATGAAATGTTGAATTGTAATTTTGGGTTGTAAGCCCTGGTTAGTGTTTCTCACCTCCAACCAATGTTGTGTCTTCCCGAAAATCGGAACAAGTTATGACCTACAACTTAAGCATAGCCAGAAAAAACTTTAAAACTCGTTGCTGCAGATACTTCGGAATGTTCTGTATAGCAGCAACAGCGAAAAAAAGAATTATTGTAAATTGTGTAAAGACTCAAAGAACAGTTAACAGATCAGTAACTAAAATTTGAAATGAATATTCTGATTTTTGGCGCATCCGGAAAAACAGGACTTGAATTGGTCCGGCAAGGTTTGCTGCAGGAACATCAGGTAACGGCATTCGTCCGTAACCCGGATAAACTTTCAATCATGCATCTTGATCGCTTAAAAATTATCCAGGGAGATGTAAAAGATTTTGATTCTGTATCGGCAGCAATAAAAAACCAGGATGTTGTTATATCTGCCTTGGGAGCTTCCCAACCATTGAAAAACGACCCGGTGCTGATTGAAGGTGTCCGGAATATTATAACAGCCATGCAGGAGATAAATGTAAAACGATTGATCTATCTCTCTTTTATTGGAGTAGGTGCTGGAAGAAAGGATGCAGGTTTCCTAATAAAAAATATTATATCCAGGATCTTAAGAAAGCAGATAGAGGATCATGCAGAAAAAGAAAGAATGATCCAAAACAACCAGCTGGAATGGACCATTATTCATCCGCCAAAACTTACCAATGATCCCGGAAAAAATAATTACCGGACTGGTGAAAATATAAAAGCAAATCAATTTCTTCCCACATTATCAAGAGTGGATCTGGCGGATTTTATGCTTAAACAGGCCAAGGATAAAAACTTTATTCATAAAACTGCCAGGATACTTTATTAGTAAAAACCTGATTTCTCCCGAATTCATTTATAACCCACAGCTACTACAAATTCTCCGGGCACATAATAACCGTCTTCTTTTTTATATTGACTGATGGATGTTAAATATTCTGCCTGGGCTTCTTTTTTTACTTCAACTGAAAATTTATTGTATGCCATTGCAACCGGTCCGCCCAAAAAAGCAGCGCCGCAGGCATCTTCATCGGTTGCATAGAATAGTATATGATTAATTCTTTCAGTTTGAATATTTCTAAAACCTCCTTTTTCAAAATGTCTTTTCAAAGAATCAATATTTCCCAGGTTAAAAAACATGGGGCAAACTTCCGATGTCACCCGCTTGTCAACAATTTCAAACAGATCGGCCCAGCCACAATTCTTTCTTTGACCCCAGACTGCGGCCACTGCATGACCACCGGGTTTTATTACCCTGCGCATTTCACTGATCGCTTTTACCGGATCCGGTACATACATCAGACCCAAAGCACATAAAGCAATATCAAAAGATTCGTCTTCCACATTCAGTTGTTCCGCATCCATGCGTTCAAATTGTATATTGCTGAGTTTTTTTTCATTTGCAATTGCGGAAGACAGCTCCACCATTTTATCTGAAATATCTGTACCCAACAAAAATCCATTTTCGCCAACCAGTTCTGCAGCAGGAAAACTTACGAGGCCGGTACCGCAGGCAATATCAATTATTTTTTCACAGCCTTTCAGGTCAGCCATTTTTATTAATAATTGCTGAGCCGGCTTTAATTGTTCCTGCCAGTAATTTTCATAAAAAACAGCAGCCTTATCCCAACCATAACGTTGTACCCGTCGTTGCAGATCTGATTCCATCAGGATTGTATTTTAGGTGAATTGATCTTTACACTGCGAACACATTTCTGTGCCCTGCTGAAAACATCATGATAAGGGCTGTGTTTATCGGATTCATCCAGCATCTCCATAAGCTCTTTTTCACTTGCATCGCTTTCAATGAAAACGGTATATCTCACTTCCAGATAACCGGCAGGCACATCGGATGTTCCAAACAATGCCCCGTCATCATAATCTGCCTGTACTTCCACTTCAAGTGAATCTATTTTGATATTCATGGCAGATGCTTTCATCATATAACCTATAGCGAGGCAACTGCTCAAAGCAGCACGGCCATATACACCGGGTGTGGGTCCGGTTGCATTACCACCTGCTCCTTCGGGCATATCCGCAATCAATTTATGTTTGCCTTCTGTTATTTCGCAACTAAGCCCGTTGATGATTTTTGCCCTGGAGATTCCAGTACCCAAACCTAATGAAGGTTTTAAACTGAGTGCTTTTGTACTGCGACTGATTGCTTCTTTAATTTTTTCTTGTGGATTCATAATCAGATTTTATATATAATGGGGGGAAATGTGAATCTGATTAAAGTTAAACTATTTTATTTTTTAACTCAGAAGCATGTTATATCGTGAAAATAAAATCATCCAGCTCTTCTTTTCAATTCCTTTTTTATCAACCCAAGTTCTCTGCCTGTCTGACCTTTCATGGAAGAATTCTCCTGTGCCCGGCGCATTAAATAGGGCACTACATCTTTTATGGGACCAAAAGGAAGATACTTGCTCACACTGCATCCGGCTTTTGCAAGATTAAAAGTTATGTTATCACTCATACCATATAACTGGCTCCAGTGAATATGTGGATGATGTAAAGACAATCCCTTCTCCAGCATTAACTCAGTTGCCAGCAAATTACTATACTCATTGTGCGATGCTACGATCAGGGCAATTTTATCCAAATGCTCGATACAGAATTTTACACCTTCATTAAAATCCCTGTCTGTACTTTCCTTATCCGGTTGTATGGGTGAAGGATAACCCATCTGATCTGCTCTCTCTCTTTCTTTTTCCATATAGGCTCCTCTTACCAGTTTCATTCCCAGAATAAAATTTCTTTCCACAGCTGCTTCATAGGAAGCTTTTAAAAAAGGAAGACGATCATGCCGGTAATGCTGGATAGTATTATAAATAACCAAACTGTCTTTATTAAATATATCCATCATCATCATCACCAAAGCATCCACCGGATCCTGTATCCATGTTTCTTCTGCATCCACCAGCACTGCTACATTTCCTTTTGCTGCAGCTTCGCAGATGCGCATTAACCGTAATCTTACTTTATGCCATTCCAGCTTTTCTTCTGCAGGCAAACTATTGACTGCGGTAAGGTATCGCTTAATGAGTGTTCCTTCATTTGATTTTATTAAACCATCCAGTTTTTCCAGCAAGCTGAAACGGGCAAATCCAGTAACCTTTACGCTCATAAAAGGGAAATTCGGATTTGATGCTGCATAGTTTACCACCCGGATAAATTCTTCACAGGCATGATCAAAATTTTCTTCACCCTCCTTTCCTTCCACACCATAATCCAGAATTACTTTTACATCATACTTACTTAATTTTTCAGCTACCAGAAGATTTTGTTCCAGTGTTTCGCCACCAACAAACTGTTTGAAGATTGTTTGACGGATAATTGATTTAATAAAAGGGAAATTCCACTTTATGGCTGCCGGTGTTAACTTAATACCCAGTTTTACCAGCCAGGGTTTGCCCATGGATGAAAAAAGAAAATGGGCTTTCTTTAATTCAATATCCGATTTGTAGGCAAATGCAATCTCGGTATTATCGAAAGAAATTGTATCTATGGTTTTCATAGCAAAGCAATCATTTTATTACAGCGAATTCACAAAAATAAAGGTTTCGGATTCTAAAACAAGTTCTATCCATAAACGCTTACATTCAGGAACAGACTTAATTAAATACCTTTACCAGATCAATTTGAAATAAATGAAAAAAAGAAACGCTTCTGAAAGTTTGATTGTAATGACTGAACTGGTTTTACCAAACGACACAAACAGTTTTGGAAACCTGATGGGCGGAAGGTTGATGTACTGGATGGATATTGCTTCGGCCCTTGCTGCGATGAAACATTGTGGTTCTCCTGTAGTAACTGCTTCCGTTGATAATATTTCATTTGAAGCTCCGATAAAACTCGGCAATGTTGTGCATATCGAAGCAAAAGTATCCCGTGCCTTTACTACTTCTATGGAAGTTCATTTGAAAGTGTGGGGCGAAGATGCCATTAAACAGGAAAAATATAAAAGTAATGAAGCCTATTACACATTTGTTGCATTAGATCCAAAAGGCAAGCCAATACCTGTACCGCAACTGTCCGCAGAAACTGAAGAAGAGAAAAGATTATTTGAAGGAGCTTTAAGAAGAAGGCAGATCAGGTTGATTCTTGGAGGAAAAATGAAACCGAAAGATGCCACGGAATTGAAAGCTTTATTTATGAATGAGTGAATGGTCAATGGTCAATGGTCAATGGTCAATGGTCA
>CAZOOT010000052.1:0-15401 GCA_964581455.1 uncultured Chitinophaga sp.
TGTTCCGGCACATGTTGCAGCACTCTGCCACTGGTAGGTCAGTGTTCCTGATCCTCCACAAGCAGTTGCTTCTGTAAACGGAGCAATATCTGCAAGTGTACAAACAGACTGGCTTGCTGCAATGGTTCCAGGGTTTACGGTATTTACAACTAACTCCGCAGTACAAGGAGCTTCCGTTCGATTACCATCTTTATCAAATACGTTTACAGAATATGTTCCTGCAACGCTAACAGTTATAGCAGCTGTTGTGGCAGTAAACCCACCAGGGCCTGACCATGCATAAGTATATGGAGAGCCTCCAGTTCCGCCATTTCCGGATGCAGTAAATGTAGCAGAACTACCTGCACATCTTGTTGCTGTCGAAGGTGTCACTGAACAAGTAGGAAGTGTAATAATTGCACTGGTAGCCATTTGTTGATCCTGGCTTCCTAAAGTTGTGCAGTTTGTAGGTGGCTGGCATACAGATTCAATATGAAAATGGTAAGGGGAACCACCGATTGCAGTTGCTCCATTTCCCACACCCCAGCCGGTACAACCGCTAGGTGGTTCTTCCGCGGCTATATGACAACCTAATGCAAATAAAGCTTTGGTTGATGTTGGTGTGAATGTTATGGTACAATAAGTTTGTTGAGTGCTTGAACCCATTTCGTCTCCCCACACATAAGTGATTTTTGAAATAGTTGCGTTATAAGCCCATATAGAATTTTTTGAAGGAGTGCCAGCGTCAGATGCTTGTTGACAGGTCATTTTTTCTGCCGTTAGGGCGAAAGGTCCGCCGGTCGTGTATCCGTTAGTACCTGCTGCAACTGAGCCAGTGGGTACGGGAATTGGAAAATAACTTACGCTACCATAACCGGTCAAACCATCAAGCGGCTGCACCAGTTCATGAATACGATCAGGCCCGGTAAAAAAATCAAAAGCATGCTTTGGCGGCGTATTACTTCCCTGTATAATATTGATATTAAATGTGAGCGTTGCCTCGATGCCAATTGTTAGACCTGTTACCTCAATACGGGTAGGTACAGACTCGCCTTCCACAAAATGGGAATTTTGGCCCTGGGCGTTACCATTCGCCCAGAGTACTGGACTTTCAGGAGCAGAAGCTTTACCATTTTTTCCCCATTGGGAATTATTTGAAACTGTCTGCCCAATAATTAGATTAACAGAAAAGACACTCAAAAAAAGCATCAGAAACATTTTCATAATGTTATTAATTCTTTTGCCATTTTTTATTGCAGAAGAAATTGTTTCGGTGGTAGAAAGTTTCATAAATCCTGGTTTAAATGATTAAATGGTATTAATTGTTTAGCTTTTCTTTATTGATTCATTTAAACAGAGTGGCCTTAGCCTCACTGGAAAAGAAACCAGTAGAAAAACTATTGTAGTTTTCAAAAAAGGGGAGTAAAAGGTTGGTGTTTGAAAGGAGATTAGATAAGATTTTTTATAAATTTATCGGCGAGATAACTTGCCATATTATTTTATAAAATGATTTTAATTTGTTTTGAAACTATCGTGCTTATTATATTATTGATAGTTTTATGATTTATTTGTATTATGAATTGTTAATTGATTTACGGGACAAAAATAAAAGTCTTACAAAATAAAAATGTTACACTTTTCAGTAAAAAAATTACATAATTCATAGGTTTCTGTTGTAAGAGTTTTTTTAAATTACTTACACATATTTTTCCGTAGAGGGAGAATAAGATAGAAATCACATAACAAAAAATGAGAGAGTATCAGTCATTTTAAAATTTAGCAGAAGAAAATTTTTTGTAATAGCAATCCAAATATTCCAAAAGAAATATTCAAAATTGCAGAAGGAGAAAACATTTCGTTTTGTTGCCATATTCAAAATCGTCCTTTTTTTAATCAATTAAAAAACTATAAGATCGATTTTTTCTTTCCGGGTTATATGCTAATACAGAATAATAACTTGAAGTTATTTGTGAGGATATGGCTGTCAGATAAAATAATCTGGTCAGATTGGATCAGCAATCTGACCTTGAGAAAGAAATAAAATGCATATAAAAAGTATAATTTTTCTAATCTCCCCATACCAGCTTCCCGATCTTTCCATTAGCCCCTGCCAAATAAACCTGATTGCCAAACCTGGCAAAGCGACAAGTATGAAATTCTTCTATACTTATCGGATACCAGTTTGTTCCGCCATCAAAAGAATAATCCACGCCATTTGTACCACAGGTAACAAGGGTTTCTTTATTTAGAAATTCTACACAACTCCTGAATCCTTTCGGTGTTGTTTTGGGAGCGGACCATGATTTGCCACTGGTATTTGAAATAAAGCAATTGTTAGCAGTTAAAGAATCAGCAGTATAATCCCCGCCAACGATCAGTATTTTTTTTGGATTGGTTCTTTTGAAATTATCGAATACAGCTATTGAGTAAGCACCGGATGTTTCTTTTCCTTTTGTCATCATGGTTTGCAATGGCGTATTATTATAAAAAACACGGGAGTTTTTTCCTCCGCTTACATAGACAATAGATCCATTACTCAGGAACCGGATATTGGTGCCACTGGCTGCAAAGAAAGCTTCACCCTCATTTGCTTTGGGTCTAAGTTCTTCAGCTTCCTGCTTCCAACTGTTTCCACCGTCGGTGGTTCTTGCTATAAAAAATCTGCCATCTACCGGATCGCCAATCACTACACCATCCTTTGCATTTCGAAAGTCCATGGCATCTAAAAACATACCGCTGGTTTTATTTTCAAAAACCACTTTCCAGGTATCTCCTCCGTTTTCTGTTTTTAAAATATAAGCTGGTTCAGCTATTCCCATGATGATTGCTGTATTGGCATCAAATGCTTCAATGTCCCTGAAATCAGTTTTTTCAAAACCTTTTACAGTCATCCATTTCCAGTTTTTTCCGGCATTTACTGATTTGCCTACCATCCCATTGCTGCCACTTACCCAGATTACATTGTTGTTTACTACACTTAATCCACGCAGGCTGGTTTTTACTCCGCTATGAATGATCTCAACCTTTGGTAATTTTTTTCTTTGTGAAAAAGTATTTATTGAAAAAAATAAAAAAAGTAAGAAATAAAAAATTCTGAGGTTGATTTTCATTGGAACGATTTTAATTCAAGATAATATACTATTCAGTTTGTTAATAATTTATCAATGTAAGGGGTTCATTTCAAATTATTGCATCTGCAATTTGGATTAGCCCCCATCCCCTAAAGGGGAGCCACAGTTTTAAATTTTGATATTCCCCTTCAGGGGATAGGGGTAAAAAACGACTGTTAATAATTTACCATTGTTCTTTTACAGCTTCCATCATTGTGAAATTCCAGCAGGGCATAGGCTGGTGCAAATTCCTGGAAACTTCCTTTCCACCAATTTCCTGACACAGCACCATTGCAATAATATTTTATGCCCAGGTAATCCACTTCATCCTGTAAATGTATATGCCCGCTGATACAAACTTTAATATTGGGATGTTTAAGAAAAATCTTTTTAAGTGAAATAAAATCTGTGTGCATCAGGTTACGCTGGATCTTCAGATCGCCGTTCTCTTCAGTTTTATTAAAAAACAAGCCGGCACAAATGGAAAGGATGGGAATATGTGAAATGATACAAATAAATTTTTCGGATGGTACTGATGAAAGTTCAGTTTCCAACCAGGCTAATTGTTCTTCATCCAATTTCCCGATATAACCACCGGCAGGATTCAACTGTGTACTATCCAAAACAATAAAATGCCAGTTGTTTTTTGTAAAACTGTAAAAGCGGTTTTTCAGGTTCAGGGTTTCAAGGGCCCAGCTTTTTCCATATTGTTTTTCGTCTACCGGTTTATTTTCTTTTACAAACCATCCCCATACATCATGATTGCCGATACAATGGTAAATAGGTAAATTGATCTCATTCTTTAACATTGATGTAAGAAGATCCCATTGTATTTGTGTATTTTGTTTATCTGCACCCAGTGCATCATTAATAGCATCGCCGCCATTTACAATAAAATCTATTTTGTTTGAAGACTGTTGTGCATGCTGCATGGCTTTTGCAACTGAAGCTTCAATTTCCTTTCCGGGCCTCAGGTGCATATCAGTAAGATGAGCAACCCGGATCGGTCTTTTCTTTGCTTCATTTGAAACTGCTTTAGCAGGATTGATAAGTGCTGTTGTACCTAAAGCTGCCGAACTGATGATAAAGTCTCTTCTTTTCATATTCGTAATTTCAGAAATGAAAAATTACGAAAAATAAAATAAGAAGAATCAGTTACAATTATTCAGTAATCTAATTATTAGTGAAAATAAACACAACAAAAACTTTGTGTGATGAATAAAAGCAAAATATTAAAGGTGATCAGTTTAACTATCAATCATCGTCATCTTCTTCTGTATAGGCATCTTCACTGCTCTTATATAAAATTTCCCAATCTTTAACTGCTACATCGCTCAGGCATTCTATAATATCATGTAAAGTATCCTTTTTCATTTTCCATTCCGTGTCTGTAGGATCTTCAAATTTTTGAATAAACAGGCAATGATCAGATTCCATGGCAACCCTGATCAGGGAAATTTTGGACTCTTCTTTTTCTTTCACCAGGTAATAGCAACCTGTTTCCATTAAATCATACGTGTACATAATGCCTCCTCGGTTTAATAATTGTTATTTAACTCAGCGTTAAAAAAAAGCAATAAATAATGGGTAGTAATGGTAGAATTTAACGGGAAATAATAATTAGTAGGTTAGGTTTTCAATTGGTCAGATAATCAAATTTAGGGGTTTTGTTTGTTCTCGCACCTGTGCAGGCTGTTTATATTTTTTTTTGACAAAAAATTAGATTTAGGTCAAATGAAAGATGATAATAGATCAACAATAAAACATTGATAAACAAATAAATATGATATTTAATGAAAAAACATTATTGACTTGATGCAGATACCGGTTTTTAAAATTTTATTAAGTTTTAGATATAAAATTGTTTGATATTTTAAACAATTTTCTTTAGGACAAAATTTAAAACAGGGGCGATTTTTTTTATAAAAACCCCGGGTAAGTAAAATAAAATCTGATGTAATTATCTCTTGAAAATAAAATTTTAAAACTATTGAATGCTGCAAAAATTGTTTGCTGTTTTGATATTATTGTAAAACAAAATAGTACCCTGCAAAGCACTTCAGATATTTTTATTATTCACATCAGTTACTAATGATAAAATGAAAAAACTGATTCGGTATATTTGCCCTGGAAAAAGAAAACTGATAACCTGTAAAAAACTTTGTGCAGCTGCATTAAAAACAATATCCTTCGAATCCTATGGCAAAAGCTAAAGAAAAAGAAATAACAAAAGAATCTTCCGATCTGTTTGAATACAACGAAGCCAGTATCAAATCTCTCGACTGGAAAGAACATATTCGTCTTCGTCCCGGAATGTATATCGGCAAACTTGGTGATGGGTCTTCTCCTGACGATGGTATTTACGTTTTAGTAAAAGAAGTGATTGATAATTGCATTGATGAATACACAATGGGCTATGGTAAAACGGTGGAACTTACTATTGAAGGAAAACAAGTAACCATCAGGGATTTTGGCCGCGGTATTCCACTTGGTAAAGTGGTGGATGTGGTAAGTAAAATAAATACCGGTGCCAAATACGACAGTAAGGTTTTTCAAAAATCTGTTGGTTTGAACGGGGTGGGCAGTAAGGCTGTAAATGCGCTTAGCGATCATTTTAAAGTGACAGCTTTCCGTGACGGTAAAGAAAAAACAGCAGAGTTTGAAAGAGGAGTTTTAATAAAAGAGCACAAGGAATCAAAATCGAAAGAAGAAAACGGAACGATGGTGACATTTATTCCGGACAGTTCTGTTTTCAAAAATTTTAAATACCATTCAGAATTTCTGGAAAACCAAATCTGGAATTATTGTTTCCTGAATGCCGGATTAAAAATTATTTTCAACGGTAAAACCTTCATCAGCCGAAATGGATTACTTGATCTGCTTCAGCGCAAAACAAATGAGGATGAGATCCGCTATCCCATCATTCATTTAAAGGGAGAAGATATTGAAGTTGCTATTTCACATACCAATGAATACGGTGAGGATATTTACAGTTTTGTAAACGGACAACACACTACCCAGGGTGGTACACACCAGCAGGCTTTCCGGGAAGCTTATGTAAAAACGATCCGTGATTTTTTCAAAAAGGATTATGATGCTTCTGATATCAGAACGGGAATTGTGGCAGCAGTTTCGGTAAGAGTAGTAGAACCTGTTTTCGAAAGCCAGACCAAGACAAAGCTGGGTTCAATGAATATTGCCGAAGGCGGACAAAGTATGCGGCAGTTTGTTGGTGATTTTTTTGCAAAAGAACTGGATAATTTCCTGCATAAGAATCCGGCAACAGCAGAAGAATTAAAGAAGCGGATTGAGCAAAGTGAAAGGGAAAGAAAAGAATTGTCCGGTATTAAAAAACTGGCAAATGAAAGAGCCAAGAAAGCAAACCTGCACAATCGTAAATTAAGAGATTGCCGTTTTCATTATAACGATGAGCCGCCTGCAAAGGGAAAAGAAGAGTTTGTGGAAAAGGCAAATCAATCTACCATATTTATTACAGAGGGAGATAGTGCAAGCGGGTCTATTACTAAATCCCGCAATGTGGAGACTCAGGCAGTATTCAGCCTCAGGGGCAAGCCATTGAACTGTTACGGTCTTACAAAAAAAGTGGTTTATGAAAATGAAGAATTCAATTTATTGCAACATGCCCTGAATATTGAAGACGGGTTGGAAGGGCTCCGTTACAATAATATTATCATATCCACGGATGCGGATGTGGATGGCATGCATATTCGTTTGCTATTAATGACCTTTTTTCTGCAATTTTTCCCTGACCTGGTAAAGCATAATCATGTACATGTTTTGGAAACGCCGCTTTTCAGGGTCAGAAATAAACAGGAGACTATTTATTGTTATAGTGAAGAAGAGAAACAGGAAGCAGTTAAAAAATTAGGAAGCAAACCTGAGATCACTAGGTTTAAGGGACTGGGAGAAATTTCACCCGATGAGTTTGGCCGCTTTATCGGCCCCGAAATGAAAACAGTTTTAATGAGCCTTGAAACCGGCGAACATATACAGCAGTTGCTGGAGTATTATATGGGAAAGAATACTCCGCAGCGACAAGAGTTTATAATTGATAACCTAAAGGTGGAGCTGGATAAAGTGGAAGAGTTAGAAATTAAAAATTAATTTTCTCCTTTAAAGGAGATCAAAAATATTTATGATACATATCGTTTTTCAACATGCAGATGTACAATTGCTGGCTGAAGCCATGAAACTAGATGAGAGTTTACAAGGCGAAATTATTGAGATAAAAGATGAATGGGGGGTGGGGCCTTTAAAAGATCTTGATACAGACGAAGGCTGGAAGGCCAGGCAAGATTGGTGGAGAGAATTATTGACAGGTTCACCATACGGAGAAAAAATTGTGGGCAGTTTTGATGATCGGGAAACTGTAAAACAGTTAAAAGAAAAACTAGATGCTGATGCCGAAACTGTTGCCTGGATCTGGATGGGTCAAAATCAACATGATGTTACTGGCTATTTCTGGTTGATGCCACAGCTTAAAAATTACCAGGGCAGGATATTGATCCTGTTTCTGAACAATCTTCCTTTTATCAATGAAAAAGGACAATTGTTTTATCCATGGTCTGTGCATGATATTCTTCCAAAGGAAGCGCTGAAAGCAAAAAAACTGGCAAGACCGATCACTTTAAGTGAATTCGAAATAGATCCTGATGAATGGAAAAGATTGAGTGAGGAAAATTCATTTGTCAGAATATTGGAAGGGGGTAAAAAAATTGCAGGAAAGGAACTTGGTTTTTATGACGGTGAAATTTTAAAAAATCTGACCGGAGAATGGCAAAAGGCAACCAGGTTATTGAGTAATACATTGCATAGAATGAAAATAAAAACATGTGATGTGTTTATTATGTGGCGAATAAAGGAATTGATAAAAGAAGGAAGAATTGACAGTATGGGAGATGTGGCAAGTGGTTGGAAAGAGTTTGATGTGAGAAAGAGCGGGGTTTTGGAGGAGATTGATGTATCTGAAGAAAATGTTCAATGAGCAATTTTCAATGTACAAATGAATGTCTCTTTTTGTAAATTATTATTTATGGAAAGTAAAATTTATAATCTTGAAGACAGATTTGTTGAATACAGTTGCAGAATGATTGATCTTGTTGAAGCACTACCAAACTCAAGAGCAGGGAATTACATAACAAGACAATTAATAAAGTCGTGCATTTCCCCAACTTTTAATTATGGAGAAGTACAAGGTGCTGAATCAAGAAATGATTTTATACATAAGTTGGGTGTTGTCTTAAAAGAATTAAAAGAATGCAGAACCGCATTAAAAATTATCAGGAGAAAAGAAATGATAAAACCTGTAAATAAAACAGATGAATTATTTAAGGAAACCGAAGAATTGATTGCAATTATTGCAAAAAGCATTGAAGCAGCTGAAAAGAACAAAAATTCAAAGCCAAAAAAATAAGCAATTTGCAATTTGAAAATATTTAAATGAGCATTGAACATTGAGCATTGAAAATTGAACATTTAATTTTTAGATGAATGGCAAAAAATAAAGAACAATCACAAATTCAAAATAACGAAACTGGTCTTCACGGCCAATACAGAACATGGTTCCTGGATTATGCCTCATATGTGATCCTTGAAAGAGCCGTGCCTGCTATGGAAGATGGCTTGAAACCTGTACAGCGTCGCATCCTGCATGCCATGAAGGAAATGGATGATGGCAGGTTTAACAAAGTGGCAAATGTGATCGGGCAAACTATGCAGTACCATCCGCATGGCGATGCAAGTATTGGTGATGCATTGGTAAACATAGGGCAAAAAGAACTTTTGATTGATACTCAGGGAAACTGGGGTGATGTAAGAACCGGTGATGATGCAGCAGCACCAAGATACATTGAGGGTCGTCTCAGCAAATTTGCATTGGAAGTTGCTTTCAATCCAAAAATCACTACATGGCAGCTGAGTTATGATGGCAGAAAGAATGAACCGGTTACCCTGCCCATGAAATTCCCTTTGCTTCTTGCACAAGGTGCCGAAGGAATTGCCGTGGGTCTCGCCACTAAAATTTTACCGCATAATTTTTGTGAACTTTTGGAGTCTGCTATAAAATATTTGCGGGGCAAACGATTTGAACTTTTTCCGGATTTTCAAACCGGTGGTCAGATTGATGCAGATGAATACAACCAGGGAAAAAGGGGAGGTAAAGTAAAAGTAAGGGCACATATTGAGGAACTGGACAAAAAAACATTAGCCATTCGAAGTGTACCTTATGGAGTGACTACAGCCCAACTAATGGAATCAATAGTAAAAGCTAACGACCAGGGAAAAATAAAAATCAAAAAAGTAACTGATAACACTGCTGCTGAAATAGAAATACAAGTGGACCTGGCGCCTGGTATTTCTTCAGATATCACCATTGATGCATTATATAAATTCACAGATTGTGAAATTTCTATTTCTCCAAATGCCTGTGTCATCGTGGATCAGAAACCGCAGTTTCTTTCCGTTCAGGATCTTTTAAAATATTCTGTTGATAAAACCAAAGATCTTCTGGAAGAAGAATTAAAGATCCGGTTAAGCGAACTCCAGGAAAAATGGCATTATACTTCTCTGGAAAAAATATTCTTTGAAGAAAAAATATATAAGGAGCTGGAAAAAAAGCATGAGACCTGGGAAAAAGTACTGGAAGCGATTGACAAGGCTTTCGGGCTTTTTAAAAAACAATTGAAACGGGCTATCACGAGAGAAGACATTATTAAATTAACTGAAAAGCCTGTCAGAAGAATTTATAAACTGGACATAGATGAACTGAACGATCAGATCAAAGGATTGGAAGCAGAGATCAAGCTGGTGAAAAATAACCTGGCCAACCTGGTGGATTATGCTGTTGGATATTATGAAAACCTGCTGAAAAAATATGGCAAAGGAAGAGAAAGGAAAACGGAGATCAAAAGGATGGAAGTAATCGAAGCCAAGCAGGTTGCAATAGCAAATACCAAACTCTACATGAATCGTGAAGAAGGATTTATCGGCACAGGTTTGAAAAAAGATGAATTTGTTTGTGACTGCAGCGACCTGGATGACATTATCGTTTTTGCCAAAAGGGGAATAATGAAAGTGGTAAAAGTGGGAGATAAGGTATATATCGGAAAAGACATTTTACATGCAGCTATATTTCAGAAAAATGATGACCGGACCACCTATAATATGATCTATGCAGATGGAAAAGGAGGGAAAAGTTTTGCAAAAAGATTTAATGTAACCGGTGTGACAAGAGACAAAGAATATGATCTTACAAAGGGTGATGAAAAAAGCAGGGTACATTATTTTTCTGTGAATCCAAACGGAGAAGCAGAAGTGGTGAGAGTTGTTTTAACTCCCGGATGTAAGGCACACAAAAAAGAATTTGAATTTAATTTTGCTGACCTGGAAATAAAAGGCAGAAGCTCGATGGGAAATACGATCACCAAGTATCCCATTAAGTCCGTTAAATTGAAAGAAGCAGGCAAGTCAACTATTGCCGGCAGAAAATTATTTTATGATGATCAGTTTGGCAGGTTGAACACGGATGAGAAAGGAATGTACCTGGGCATGTTTGATGCAGAGGAACTGATCCTGGTTGTGTACAAAGACGGGAACTATGAGATAACTGACCAGGAACTGACACAAAAACTGGATCCGGAAAAAATATTACTGATTGAAAAATTTGATCCCGAAAGACTGATCACAACAGTTTATGCTGATATGGATAAAAAGCAATTTATGGTCAAACGATTCAAAATAGAAACAACCACGCTGAAAACTAAATTTTCTTTTATAAAAGATGGCCCTGGAAATTATGTGGAAGTGGTTACAACGGCTGAGGAGCCGGTACTGGCGGTACAACAGGGCAGGGGTGCACAAATAAGAAAAGGCAAATTGAAACTGGTAAAGATGGCAGAAGTTTCAGGTTATAGAACTGTTGGTACAAGGTTGCTGGACTATAGTAAATCAGTAGAAATGGAATGGGATAAAAAGAAAGGAGATACCAGGCAGGCAGATTTGTTTGACTAATGTATAAATTCAATTGAAAATATCGTTTCATTGATTTTAGATGAATCGACTTTGATATTTCCTTCATGCAGGTTTATTATTTTTTTAGCCAGAGATAAACCCAAACCAAAACCACTTCTTGAATGATTAGTTTCTACCCTGTAAAAAGGCTGAAAAATATTTTCTATTTCATTTGCCGGAATACCAACCTCTTTATTACTGATAAGTACATTAATGTTTTTAGCATCAGCTTTTAAAATAATTTTAGCTTCGTGGTTCTGTGAGTATTTACAGGCATTTACTACAATATTATTAATCGCTGTGTATAAAAGTTCTTCATTTCCATTTACAATTAAGTAATCCTGGTTTTCCGGTGGTTCATTAAAGTCAATAACTACAGAGTAGTTTTGATTTACTTTAGAAATTCCCAGGGGTATTCTCAGTACAATTTCATCAATCCGTACAGATTTAATTTCTAGTCCGCTTCTGCTACCTGAAGCACTTGCCATTTCAAGTAGTATACGGGTTAATTTGACCATTTGCTGAATGTCCTGGTAAATGGAGTCCATTACTTTTCTGTTTTCTTCCGGGCTTCTGTCTTTTTGTAAGGCTATTTCCAGTTGGCTTGAAATAGATGTAAGTGGTGTTGATAATTCATGCGAAGCATTGGAAATAAACCTGCTTTGCAGCTCAAAGCTTTCCTGAAGCCTGTTAAGTAGTTTATTTAAAGTAATGGAAAGATAATTCCATTCATCACGGCCTGGTCCTGTTTCAATTCTCTTGGCCAGGTTTTGAACTGAAATTTCATTGACTTCGTCTGCAATGATGCCCAAAGGTTTCATTATTTTTTTTGAAAAAATATAGCCACTCAATACAGCAATCATTACCCCTGTAAAAAAACTGATCAATAAAATAAATTCAAGACTTTTTAAGTTTTGATGTCCATACAAATCATATCCTGCTGCAATTATTACCAGGTCATTTTTGTCGTCAGTGTAGTGATAAAAAACCACATCTCTTTTATCTTTTTCGGAGTATTTTATTTTTTGAGTTCTTGTTTTAATTATTTCATCTGGACTAAAAAATAACGTGTCTTCATCATTATCATTAAATGAATATATTTTTTTATTGGACTGGTCATAAACCTGGGCTGTTTTACGGGTAAAGGAAATGGTCGTTAAGGAATCTATTTTGTTGATAATTTCCCGGCTGAATGTTTCTTCCCTGCTTAAAAAATTACCGGTGGTAATAGCCATATTTGTCAACCTGGTTTGAATATAATTGGCCCTGCTGTTAGCTGCAAAAAAATAAATACTGGTATAGATAAGTCCAAGAATACAAAAGACGATAGCAGAAAAAAGTAATGTGATTTTAATTCGAACCGGCATCAGTTATTATCTTTTAAAATATAGCCCATTCCTACCAGGGTATGAATCAGTTTTTGCTTAAAGGGTTTATCAACTTTATTCCTTAGATAATTTATATAAACATCGATAATGTTTGTATTTGATTCAAAATCTATTTCCCAGACATTAAGCGCAATATCATTTCTTGGCACTACTTTATTCTTATGCCGTAAAAGATATTCCAGAAGCTGGTATTCTTTTGAAGTAAGCATGATGATTTTGCCACCCCTGGTAATCATTTTACTTTCAAGGTCCATTTGCAGGTCTCCGGCAGTTAATATCTGGTTGTTTGCCGGATGATTTATTTTGGATCGGTTTAAAAAAACTTTTATTTTATAAATGAGTTCTTTGAACTCAAATGGTTTTACTATATAGTCGTCAGCTCCGATATTGTAAGCGTTCAGTTTATTATTCAATCCAATAAGTGAAGTAAGAAAAATGATTGGAATGTTTGAATTAATAGATCTGATTTGTTTGCAAAGTTCATAGCCGTTAATTCCCGGCAGGTTTATATCAAGAATTATAAGATCATACGCTTTTTCCCTGATCATATTGTAGCCGATATTGCCATCATAAGCTACGTCGGTATTATATCCAATTTCCGTTAAACCAAATTTCAGGGTATCTGCAATCTTGAATTCATCTTCAACTATCAGTAATTTCTTAATGTCCATAATATAAATTGATCTCTCATTTTATTATTGTAAAGTAAATACAATAATTAGTTTTTCATTATATCATATTAAAATTAAACTATTTAATGTCTTCAAAATGCCTGTAAAGAGATAGATACACGATTTTAATGGGTATAAATGATTATACCAGATTAGAAAAAGGTTAGAAAAAAATTTCTTATTGCTGCTTTTACGATTTGAATATTAGAATCCAATTAGAATTTTTAACAATTGAGCATGAACAATTTGATATTTCCGATGCCTTAACAATATTTGCAGAAGCGTTAATTGAAAAACAGAAATCGGGCTTTCAGATAGTATAAACCTTACCCTATTTACAATAACTTGATTTAGTTTTTTCCGGTTCAAGTTTAAAAGCTTAGAGATAAACTAAAGGAAACGAGGTTTTTTATTTTGCTAGAATTAAGATTCCGTAGTCCTAAAATTGTGAAAACTAAAATTCCTTCTTTTTTAAGAAGGTTTTTTTTGGAATTACTGATTAATTATACAACGTTTAAAAAAATGTTGAAATTTTTAATTCAAATGCCGCCTGATCTCTCTTTCAACATCACGGGCTTTAATAGTTTCTCTTTTGTCATGAAGCTTTTTGCCTTTACCCAAACCAATTTCAATTTTGGCAAGATTTTTTTCATTAAAAAAAATACGAAGGGGAATGAGGGTATATCCTTTTTCTTTAAGTTTCGATTCCAGTTTTTTTATTTCTCTTTTTTGTAAGAGCAGCTTTCGTTCCCGCAAAGGTTCATGATTGTTTACCGTTCCGTGAGAGTACTCTGCTATATGAAAACTTTTTAACCAAACCTCTCCTTTATGCACCACACAGTAGCTGTCATTAAAACTGGCTTTACCTGCCCTTAAGGATTTTACTTCGGTGCCGGTTAATATTATTCCTGCTACATATTTAGCGTCGAAAAAATATTCATAATAAGCTGATCGGTTTTTAATTTCCATTGAAGCAAAAATAAGTGCTAGTTATAAATGAATTTTTATTAATTCATTTTTTAAAGCGATAGTAAATTACCCGGTTCTAACTTTTGAATAATGTAAAAACAGTTGCCAGTTTTTCTTTCAGTTCTTTTCTGGGAACAATAAAGTCCAGAAATCCATGTTCAAGAATAAAATCGCTGCGTTGAAAGCCCGGAGGAAGATCTTTCTTAATCGTTTCTTTAATTACTCGTGGGCCTGCAAATCCGATCAATGCATCCGGTTCTGCAATATTCAAATCGCCCAGCATTCCAAAGCTGGCAGAAATACCACCAAATGTCGGATCAGTTAATAAAGAGATATATGGAATTTTTGCATCGCTGAGTTCAGAAAGTTTGCCACTTGTTTTGGCCAATTGCATCAGGGAAAAAGCACTTTCCATCATCCGGGCGCCTCCTGATTTGGAGATTACCAGGTAAGGTAAATTGTGTTCTATGCAATAATCTACTGCCCTTGAAAATTTTTCTCCCATCACACTGCCAAGGCTACCACCAATAAATTCAAAATCCATACAGGCAATCACAATTTCATGTCCGCCCACTTTTCCTGCTGCCACCCGCATCGAGTCTTTCAGATTGGTTTTGCTCCAGATTTCATCCAATCTTTTTTTATAGGGTTTCAGGTCAGTAAAATTCAGGAAATCTATACTGCGTATGTTATCAAACATCTCTTTGTATTCACAATTGTCAAAAAGAATATTATAGTATTCACCACTACCTATACGGTGATGAAAATCACATTTAGGACAAACAAATAAATTTTCCTTGAGTTCTGTGGAAGTGCAAATAAAATTGCATTGCGGACATTTTGACCATAACCCTTCAGGTGTTTCCTTCTTTTCATGTGTACCCGTCAGAATTCCTTTCCTTATTCTTTTAAACCAACTTGATTTTGTGCTTTCTTTCCCTTCATCACCAGCCAGGTTCGCATCAAAATCTTCTACTTGTTTTGCCATAGAAAATGAATTGATTGGGCACAAATATAGGGATTGTTAGAGTTAACGATTGTTGATATTTAATTGTATAACCAGCTGATTGCTACTATTAAGCCATGTTGCTCCGAAGGTCCGAAGGACTCCCTCGGAGAGTCCCTTTGGGACGACGCTCCTTTCAAGGTTCTGTTCTATATTCAACAATTGAGTCGCAGATTATCCATAGCAATGCGATGGGTGGCATACTTGTAAATTAATATCAAACTCTGTAATGAAATAAATCAACTATAAA
>CAZOOT010000052.1:15501-20352 GCA_964581455.1 uncultured Chitinophaga sp.
GTGGCATACTTGTAAATTAATATCAAACTCTGTAATGAAATAAATCAACTATAAAAGCTTTTTGAAATAATGGATTTATAAATTATCCAAAAAGATCACTGCTGAGATAACGATCGCCCCGGTCGCAGGTAATAAAGACAATCACTCCTTTATCAATTTCTTTTGCCAGTCTGAATGCTGCCGATGCTGCACCACCACTACTCATGCCGGCAAATATTCCTTCCACTTTTGCTAATTGCCTTGCCATTAGGGTGGACTCTTCCTGCGATACATCTATTACACGATCCACTCTTTCCGGTTCAAAAATTTTAGGCAGGTATTCTTTTGGCCATCGCCGGATACCGGGAATAGAAGATTCTTCAGTTGGCTGGCAACCTACAATTTGTATTGCTTTATTTTTTTCTTTAAAAAACCTGGAACAACCCATAATAGTTCCGGTAGTGCCCATCGAACTTACAAAATGAGTGATGGACTGATTGGTATCTCTCCAGATTTCGGGACCCGTAGTTTTATAATGTGCTTTATAATTATCCGGGTTTGCAAACTGGTTTAAAACAAATGCTTCACCTTTTGCTCCTTTTTCATCTGCATAGTCACGGCATATTTCAATGCTATCCAGCAGGGTTACTTTAGCGCCAAATGCTTCCATGGTTACGGTTCTTTCCCGTGTAGAAGTTGATGGCATCACCAGTTCAATTTCCAGGTCAAATAGTCTTGCGATCATAGCCAAAGCTATTCCAGTATTACCACTGGTTGCTTCAATTAGTTTTGTTCCGGCTTTTATATCACCTCTTTCCAATGCGGATCGGATCATGTTTAAAGCGGGACGATCTTTTACACTTCCACCGGGATTATTGCCTTCCAGTTTGGCATAAATTTTCACCTGTGGATTGGGATTTAATTTTTTTATCTCCACCATTGGGGTATTTCCTACAAGGTCTATTACGCTTGCCATTATCAGGATTTAATTTGTTCCACTACTTCAGTTTCAGGTTTGTGATAAACTGTAGAATGTGGTGGTATACTTTTCGTGAGCCACACGTTTCCACCAATAATGCTGTGATGACCAATTATTGTTTCACCGCCAAGAATGGTAGCACCGGAATAAATGATTACATGATCTTCAACAGTCGGATGTCTTTTGGTAAAAGCCATATTTTTATCTACACTCAATGCACCAAGTGTAACACCCTGGTAAAGTTTTACATGATTACCGATATTGCTGGATTCACCAATTACGATGCCTGTTCCATGATCAATAAAAAAATATTCACCAATTTCTGCGGCAGGATGTATATCAATCCCTGTTTTTGAATGTGCCCATTCTGTAATAATTCTCGGTAAAAGCGGAGTTTCAAGATCAAGCAATGCATGAGCTAAGCGGTAATGGCAGATGGCAAAAAAACCAGGATAAGCCCTGATCACTTCAAATCTTGTATGGGCTGCAGGATCGCCGGCAAGTAAAGCCTCAATATCTGTATTAAGAACCCGGTATAATTCAGGAATTTGTTCAAAAAAGACCCGGGCCTTTTTTACATTATCATCCTTGCTGCATGCTTTGGTTGCATTTAACAGATCAACGAGTTCTCTTTCTGATTTTTGAAATTGCTTTTCTATTTCTTCCGGGGAGTTTGAAAAGCAATCTGCTCTTTCAGGATAGATAAGACAGATGAGTTGCGATACCCAACCTGCAATTTTTTCATTCGGAGGTACCGACTCAGTTTTTTGTTGTATTTCAAATATTCGCTGGTAAAATTCACTGTTCATACAATTGGTGTTTTTCCAAAGGTTGAAATTAACTTAATAAATATAGCCGGAGCTTGTAATTACTGAATATTTGCTTAAGGATATATTAAAAAAGCCCAGTTAGTTCAGGGCTTTGTCGGTTGGATTACATTTATGATTTAAGAATTCCGGTTAATACAATTCAGGTCTTCAAAAGCTACTTCCAGTCTTTTACAAAATGATTCTTCGCCTTTGCGCAACCATACCCTTGGATCATAATGTTTTTTATTTGGCTTGTCTGCGCCTTCGGGGTTGCCTAACTGGCCTTGCAGATAAGTTTCATTCTTTTTGTAATTATTTAAAACACCTTCCCAGAAAGCCCATTGCAGATCTGTATCAATATTCATTTTGATTGCGCCATAGCCAATTGCTTCCCGTATCTGGTGCTGAGGTGAGCCGCTACCACCATGGAAAACAAAATACACAGGTTTTGGCCCGGTCTTGAATTCTTTTTCAATATGGATCTGACTATTGTTTAATATTTCTGGTCGCAATTCTACATTGCCCGGTTTATATACTCCGTGTACATTTCCAAATGCTGCAGCAACAGTAAACATGTTTCCAACTTTTAGTAATTCCTTATAAGCATAAGCAACTTCTACAGGCTGAGTATACAATTTTGAATTTTCAATTTCGGTATTGTCCACCCCATCTTCTTCGCCTCCCGTTACACCCAGTTCTATTTCAATACTCATGCCCAAAGGTTTCATACGTTTAAAAAACTCCACTGATGTTTGAATATTTTCTTCTATCGGCTCTTCACTCAGGTCAAGCATATGTGAACTGAAAAGTGGTTGTCCTTTTTCTTTGAAAAATTGTTCACCCGCATCTATTAAGCCGCTTATCCATGGCAACCATTTTTTGGCTGCATGGTCAGTGTGCAATACCACAGGCACACCATAGTATTTTGCAACATTATGAATATGTAATGCACCAGAAATGCCACCAGAAATATTTCCTTGTAAATTATCATTGGGCATCCCTTTACCTGCGATAAACTGAGCACCACCATTTGAAAATTGAATAATGACCGGTGAATTTACCTTTGCTGCAGTTTCAAGTGTTGCATTAATTGTATTGGTTCCGATTGTATTTACTGCAGGCATTGCAAACTCATTGTCTTTTGCATCATTATATAAAGCCTCTAATTCTTTACCGTGTAAAACACCGGCACTGTACTTCTTCATTTTATTTTCTGTTTTTTGATTTTAAAAAAATTAAAGCAAGCAGCAATTCGTCAATGGTGCCGCAAGATAACTTATTTATATATTCTGTATTACGAACACATGTTTGAGGTAAATCACATGCAATTTTTAAAAACAAGAAATCATTTGAATCAATTACCCAGGGCCTGTATGACATCATATTTGGTTACGATGTGAAAATTTCCAATTTCGTCCTTACTCAATACGGCACCATTTTCTTTATTGATTAGTGTACTGAGTTTTTCTACCGGTGTATTGAATTCAACAATGGGGTAGGAGGGTTCCATCACCATTTCTACTTTTTCATTTTTAATGTCCGGATTTGAAAATACTTTTTGAAATAATCCACTCTCACTTATTGAACCTATAATTCCGGCGCCATTCATAACTGGAATATTCTCAATGTCAAATTTTTTCATCAGATCCACTGCTTCTGCTACTGTTTGTGAAGGATCGATTGTTACCAGTTTTTGTTCAGTACCGCGGCCGTTGACGATGTCCTTAAAAGATTTTACTTCCAGAAATCCACGTTCCATCATCCATTGGTCGTTATAAACTTTGCCAACATACCTGCTGCCATGATCATGAAAAATACAAACTACCAGGTCATCTTTTTTTAACCGGTCTTTTAATTGCATTAATCCCTGAATACAACTTCCGGCGCTATAGCCACAAAATATACCTTCTTCCTTGGCAAGTTTTCTTGCCATGATGGCTCCGTCCTTATCCGTCACCTGTTCAAAATGATCGATCACACGCATGTCATAATTTTCCGGAACAAAATCTTCACCGAATCCTTCACTGATATAAGGATGTACTTCTTTCATATCCACTTCACCGGTACGATAAAATTTGGTGAGTAATGAACCATATACATCAATTGCCCAGATTTGAATATTGGGATTTTTTTCCTTCAGGTACATTGCTGTTCCGGTAATGGTACCACCAGTTCCTGCAGTACAAACGAGATGTGTTATTTTTCCATCAGTTTGTTTCCAAATTTCCGGCCCGGTACTTTCATAATGTGCCAGTCTGTTTGCAAGGTTATCATACTGGTTCATATGATAGGAATTCGGAATCTCCAATGCCAGTTTTTTAGCAACACTATAATAACTTTTTGGATCTTGAGGCTGCACATTGGTTGGGCACACAATAACTTCAGCGCCTACGGCTTTTAAAATATCTGCTTTCTCTTTTGATTGTTTATCAGTGGTAACAAAAATACATTTATAACCTTTAACAACTGCAGCAAGTGCAAGACCCATCCCGGTATTTCCACTGGTTCCTTCTATGATCGTACCGCCGGGTTTCAGTTTGCCTTCTTTTTCAGCCACTTCTACCATTTTCAGTGCCATACGGTCCTTAATAGAATTACCCGGATTGAAATAATCTACTTTGGCAGCTACCATGAATGGTAAATGTTTGGTGATTTTATTCAACCTGATCAATGGTGTATTGCCAATTGTTTCCAGTATATTATTCTTAATATCCATATTTTATTTCTTGATACGCAAAGTTACGAAAATGAACCTGAGTGGACGGAGTTGTGAGTTTCCTGAAATTAAAAATCCCCTCTTCCATTATTTTATTTTGAAAAGGGGATCACCGGACAAGATGATATGAAATCATCTGGCTTCTTCTCTGAATTTTCTTCTTTTGTTTGCAAGAAAGCGATCCAGCAATGCAAGTGCAAGCAATACATTTATCAGCATAAAACCGTTTACAAAATTGTTGTTGAAAATTTTGCTGTAATCAACCTGGGAAAAGTTTACAGGTAATTTTGTAGTTCCTGCTTCATTCCAGTCAACCTGTGTAAACCCATATATCAAAAAACTTAAGATGGTTGTAATAAAGAATCCTG
>CAZOOT010000053.1:0-20332 GCA_964581455.1 uncultured Chitinophaga sp.
AAACTATTCCTGGTTTTGATATGGCTTATGAATCTAAAGGGTTGATAGAATTATATCAGACTGATGCAGCAGGTGAACATGGAAAGCATCATGTAGAAAAAGCAGTTGAGCTGGGATTGGATGCCAGAATATTAAGCATGGATCAGATCAGGGAAATGGAACCGGGAGTTAATATGGTTGCAAAAGGAGGAATTTATTTTGATTGTGATACGCATTTATATCCTCAGAAACTAATGAGCAGCCTGTTGCAGCATTTACAATCATTGGGAGTTACACTTGCAGGCAAGGAAGAAGTAGTGGATTGTAAAAAATCTTCCGGCAAGATCACACATTTGATTACAGACAAAAATGAATATGCTACAGATAAAATTGTTTTGGCTACGGGATCATGGAGCAGGGGAGTAGGCAAAATTTTGGGATTGAAATTACCGATGGTTGCCGGTAGAGGATATTCGGTGACTCTTGAAAATTCTCCCTATAAATTGAATCATCCGTCTGTACTGATGGAAGGAAGGGTTGCACTTACACCAATGGATGGAAATAAGATAAGATTTGGGGGTACAATGGAGATTACTTCACATAAAACTCCGCCAAAAATGAAAAGGGTTCAGGGAATTCTTGATGCTGTAAAAAGATATTATCCTGATTTTGATGTGCCACTCCCTCCTGTTGAAAATATATGGTATGGTTATCGTCCTTGTTCTGCTGACGGGATTCCTTATATTGGAAAGACCGGGAAATGGAAAAATGTAGTGATTGCAACCGGGCACGCCATGGTGGGATTGAGTTTGGGAGCGGGAACAGGAAAAATTGTAGATGAAATAATTTCAGATAAAAAACTTTCAATGGATATTTCTCCATTTAATCCTGATCGGTTCAATTGATAATATACTTCAATTCATTTACCGGGCTGTTGTATATTTAATGCAAATTATAAGGTTATGAAAATTATTCTTCTATGCATATTTGTTTTTGCTTTAATTATTAATGCGAAAGCACAAAAACATGAACTGGTAAAACTTTGGGAAACAGATTCTGTATTAAAAGTTCCTGAGTCAGTTTTATTTGATGCAGGAAATAAAGTGCTCTATGTTGCCAATATAGAAGGCACCCAACCATGGGGAAAAGACAGTTCCGGTTCAATAGGAAAAGTAGGTTTGGATGGAAAAGTCATTTCAGTTGACTGGGTCAGTGGCTTGCATGCTCCTAAAGGAATGGGAATGAAGAATGGAAAACTTTATGTTGCAGATTTAACAGAGTTGGTGGAAATTGATATCAAAACAGGCAAGATCACCAATAAGTTGACAATACCCGGAGCTGAAGGGCTTAATGATGTTTCCATTGATAAAGATGGAAATATTTATGTTTCTGACTCGAGAGGAAAAAAAGTATTCAAAGTAAAGGATGGTGTAGCCGAACTTTTTCTTGAAAATTTAAAAGGCCCTAATGGTGTACTTGCTCACCTTGACGATTTTTATGTACTGGATGCAGGCGGCATGTATAAAATGAATAAGGATAAATCTCTTGTAATGATTGCTGATGGAATGGAAGGCGGAACTGATGGCATTGAAAATGTAAAAGGAAATGAGTTTATCATTTCCTGCTGGGCCGGTGTTGTATGGTATATAAATGCCGATGGCTGCAAAGAATTATTACTTGACTCAAGGGACATAAAAAAGAATTCAGCGGATATTGGGTTTGATGCAAAAAATAAAATAGTGTATGTGCCTACTTTCTGGAGAAACACTGTAGTGGCATATCAGGTAAAGTAAAGTTAAATTCAACATTAACTTTATAAAACTATTTCATTGAAATTGTATTTTTCGGAATCTATGAATTGTACTTCTTCTAAAATACCTTATCGCCAGACCGGTTATTTCAATAAGATCATTGTTGATTATATTGATCAGGTTGAATCACTCAAAGATTTTTATGCTCATCCTCCAAGCCTTGCAGGAATTAAGAAAGCAATTGCAGAAAGAAAGGATTTTAAGTATAACCGCAAAGCCCTTGCAGCAGAACTGGTAAAACAATATGCCGGACTCCCGGAACACGAAAAGGTTATTAAAAATATTGATGCCTTACGATCAGCAAACACTTTCACCATTACGACGGCTCACCAAACCAATATTTTTTCCGGACCTCTTTATTTTATTTATAAAATACTGCATGCTGTAAAACTGGCAGCACATTGTAAAGAAACTTTTCCTGATTATAATTTTGTACCTGTTTTTTATATCGGTTCGGAGGATGCTGACCTGGATGAACTGAATCATATTTACCTGGGTGGTGAAAAACTTGTCTGGAAAACTAAGCAAACCGGTGCTGTGGGCCGGATGAAAATTGACAAAAATTTGCTTCAGTTGATTGTGCAGATGGAAGGCCAATTGCTGATTCATCCGCATGGAAAAGAAATTATTGATTTGATTAAGGACTGTTACCGGGCTGGGGACAGCATTCAGTCAGCAACATTCAAATTTGTACATGCATTGTTTGCAGAATTTGGGTTAATCGTATTGTTGCCTGATAATGCTGTTTTAAAAACAGAAATGAAAGCAATATTCAAGGATGATCTTTTAAATCAAACAGCTTCGGGTATTGTTGAAAAATCAGCTGCTGCACTTTCTGCTGCTGGTTATAAAGTACAGGCAAATCCAAGGGAGATCAATTTATTTTACCTGAAGGATGATATAAGGGAGCGGATTGAAAAACTGAATGGTGAATGGAGAATAGTGAATGTAAATCAGAAATTTTTGGAAAAAGAAATACTAAACGAGCTTGATGAACATCCGGACAGATTTAGTCCAAATGTGATTCTTCGGGGAATCTACCAGGAAACGATTTTACCAAATATTGCTTTCATTGGCGGAGGAGGGGAGACAGCTTACTGGCTTCAGTTAAAAGGATTATTTGCCCATTATAAAATTCCATTTCCCATTTTAGTATTAAGAAATTCTTTTTTGCTGATTGAAAAAAAATGGCAGGATAAAATTGCTAAGCTTGGATTTGAATCCGATGATTTCTTTTTACCTGAACAGGAATTGCTGAATAAGCTGGTGATTAGAGAAAGTAAAAATGAAATTAAATTAAATGGAAGCCTGGATGAACTGGAACAATTGTATGCTGCTTTTAAAAAGCAGGCAGCTGCTATTGATTCTACACTGGCAAAGCATGTAGACAACCTAAAAGTAAAATCTTTCAAAAATTTACAGGAACTGGAAAAGAAAATGCTGAGAGCGGAGAAAAGAAAATTTGAGGCTCAACAAAGACAAATCCATGCAATTAAAGAGCATTTATTTCCGGGAAATGGGTTGCAGGAAAGACATGAGAACATTTCTTATTTCTATGCAATATGGGGAAAAGAGTTTATTGAGCAACTCTATTATCTTTCTTTAAATTTTGAACAGGAATTTTTAGATATAGTGGAGCGTTGATTCAATCATATTTATTCTCCCAACCTGCTTTTTTCATTTTTTCCACTTTCTTAACCACTTCTTTTACCAGGGAATTCTTATAAGCAGAAACTTTTTTTGAAATCTTTTCATCATGGGTTCCCAGAATTTCGGCAGCAAGGATGCCTGCATTTTTTGCAGCATTCAATGCAACAGCAGCTACTGGTACTCCATTTGGCATTTGTAAAATAGAAAGAACAGAATCCCAGCCATCGATGCTATTGGAAGATTTTATAGGAACGCCAATTACGGGTAATACAGTAACAGAGGCTACCATACCCGGAAGATGAGCAGCACCGCCTGCTCCGGCAATGATCACTTTTAATCCTCTTCTTTTTGCTTTTTTTGCATAGTCAATCATACGGTGAGGCGTACGATGTGCAGACACTACAGTAACCTCATGAGCAATACCAAATTTTTTTAATAAATCTGATGCTGCCTGCATAACAGGGAGATCACTGTCGCTGCCCATAATAATTCCAACAACCGGAGTTTGTTGTTTGAGGTTTGTAGTTTGTAGTTTAGCCATTAACTGTACGGTTTTTATACTTTTGACCTTTTATGTTTGAGGTATTTAAATATTTGATAAATGAGGTAATCATCTTTGTCAACTCATCTGCTAAATTATATAATTCATCAAACAATTTCCGAGTAATGTATTTATTATCCAGACATCTGTAAAGTTGAGATTTTAATTCGCCGGTTTCTCCTTTTGCTATCGTCAAAGAATTAATGAACTCTAGCTTGCTTCCTCTTTCAAATCCTTCTGCAATATTTTCCGTTATGGAACCGGAACTACCCCGCATTTGGTCTTTTAATCTGAAATCATTTGAAACAGGTTCTTTGAAAGTAAGTGGATATACTTTGGAAGAAAGTGTTCTTACTTTTTTCCAAATTTCAAGCTCTTCAAATTTTAGAACTGTTGCCATTGTTTTGGATTTGTCCAAAATTAACAACAAACAACAAACCATAAACTTTAAACTATCTAACCAAATCACCTTTCAAACGCAACAATTCTGTTTCGGCAAGCTTTGTGTTATATCTTGCTGCAATAAGCCTGTTGAATGCATCTTCAAGGCTTTTTTGTGCTTCACGTAGTTGAAGATAGGTGGCGGCACCAAGGCGGTATGTTTCTAAAATGATGGTTACATTTTCTCTTGCCAATAAAATATTGGCTTCTTCAAGTTCTAATGCTTGTTTCTGAAGTTCATAATCCTTGAAGGCATTGAGAACTCCAAGATTCAATAAGGATTTTTGGCTCTCATAAAAAAGCTGTTGAAACCCGACATTTAATTCTGCCTGTTTAATAAGACGGTTTGTATTTCTGTTATTCAGAATAGGAATGGTAGCTGCTAATCCGAAATTAAGTCCACGGTTACGGTTGTATATAGGCAATGCAGGATTTAAAGCAATATCATTATTGGTACGGTTAATATTATAAGCAGAGTTGAATGAAACTATCGGAAATCTTTCCGCTTTCCTTTCTTTAACTGTTAGATTGGCTATGTCGATATTTTTCTTAAGGAATTGTATTGAAGTATTGCTGTTATCAATATTATTTTGAATTTCTCCCAGGGAAAGTTTTGTATTGATAGGGATTGAATCACTTACTTCATAATTGGTATTGGCTGCAACATTCATTGACTGATTCAATATTTCTTTTAGTTGCTGAATCAAAGTTTGCTGGCGAAGTTGAGCTGCTTTTTGTGCATTAAGGTCCACTTTACTTTGTAATACATCTGGTTTTGCACCCACTCCAATTTCAAGCCTGCGTTGTGAAAGATCAACCCTTGTCTGGCTGATGCTCATCTGTTCCTCAATAGCTTTTAACTGTTGTTTTTGTCTGACGATATTGTAATATGTATTGATAACATCGGCAAGTGTATTAACGATCTCGTCTTTTATTCCCAATTCACCCAACCGGATAAATTCTTCTGCTTTGTCCCTGGTGACAAACATTTTCATGCCATCAAATAGTGTCCAGTTCATATTTAGTGAGGCATTGTAATTATTTGTTTTTACATCTCCTTGTCTTTTAGTGCCTGAAGTAAATTCCTGTTTTTGGTTAGCCCTAGTATAATTTGCTCCTGAGTTTATATTCAGTCTTGGCAGAAAAACAGCATTTCGGTAAGAATAATCCAGCGCTGCAACCATCGAATCATTTTTTGACAACTGTATATTGTAATTGTTTTGTAATGCAGTGGCAATTGCTTCTTCAAGTGTAAGTAATTTTTGAGCCTGCGCAGAAAGAACAAACATCGAAAAAGCTGAATAGAAAATTGAGCGCAGAAGACTGCCCTTTGGCAAGCTCCGGGTATAATGCAACAAAAGCCTCATAGTAATTATATTGCTGATTTAAAAAATTTATTCATTTCCTTCTTTCATATCCGCTATTGAAATCTCTGTATCCAGGTTACTGACTTTTTTCCTGGATGACATAAAAGAATACAAAGCCGGAACCACGTATAAGGTAAGCACAAGGGCAAACAACATACCTCCAACTATTACAATTCCTAAGGGTACACGGCTTTTACCTGCAGAACCTATAGCTAAAGCAATCGGTAATGCTCCTAAAGTAGTAGCCAGCGTAGTCATCAGGATCGGACGCAACCTGGCCACTGCAGCATCTATGGCGGCGGGTATTTTATGTTCTCCCCGTCTGCGTTTTTGATTGGCGAATTCAACGATCAGAATTCCGTTTTTAGTAACCAAACCAATGAGCATGATCATGCCTATCTGAGAAAAGATATTTATTGTTTGACCAAACAGATACATGCATAAGACAGCACCTGCCAGAGCAAGTGGTACTGTGATCATGATAATGAGCGGATCTATAAAACTTTCAAACTGGGCCGCCAGTACCAGGAAAATAAATACTAGTGCCATCAGAAAAGCAAAAGAAGTATTGGCAGAACTTTCCTGGAAATCTCTCGATGCACCAGCTAAAGAAGTTTTGAAAGTTTCGTCAAGTAATTTTTCTTTGATCTTATCCATTTCAGCGATGCCTTCTCCGATTGTTTTTCCTGGAGCAAGACCTGCCTGTACTGTAGCACTTTTAAAACGATTGAAATGATAAATATTAGGCGGGTTGGCCAGTTCAACCATATTGACAAGGTTATCCAGTTGAATCAATTCTCCCCGGTTGTTACGCACAAAAAAACTTTTCAGATCCAAAGGGTCATCCCGGTCGCTTCTGCCTACCTGTGCAATGACCTGGTATTGCTTTCCATTCATAATAAAATATCCAAAACGGCGGCCACTAAGCGCCAACTGTAAAGTATTGGTAACATCAAGAACTGAAACACCGAGCTCATTTGACTTTAACCTGTCAATAGTGATCTGTAATTCCGGCTGGTTGAATTTTAGATTTACATCAAATCCCTGGAAGACGGGGCTTTTACTTACTTCTTCCATGAATTTCGGAACTACTTCTTTTAATTTTTCAAAATTCAAATGTTGCAAAACATATTGTACAGGAAATGCTCCCCTGCCACCAAGTCCGACAGAAATTGTTTGTTCCTGTGTGGCAAATGCCCGGATGTTTGTGTATTTGCGAAGCATTCTATTCATCTGCTGGGTGATTTCATCCTGCGATCTTTCTCTTTTTGATGCATCTACCAAACCCATACTGATAAATGCAGCATTACTTCCACCACCACCAAATCCCGGAGCAAAAGTCAGTACAACATATTTTTCCGGAATTGAATCCAGTAAATGTTGTGTAACATCATATGCCACCCGGTCTATATAATCAAAATCCGTTCCTTCCGGACCAAGGATGCTGGTACGAATACGGTTACGGTCTTCCAGTGGCGCCAGTTCTGAGGGAAGTTTGCTGCCAATAAAATAAATAATTGCAGAACAAGCAAGTACTATAATTAATGCAAGCCAGCGTTGGTTCATGAAACCCTGCAAAGTTTTCCTGTAAATATTTTCTAATCCTACAAAGAATGGTTCAGTAACCCTGTAAAACCAGGAATGTTTATGCGGGTCTTTTTTTGTAAGATAAATATTTAGTACCGGCGTAAGGGATAAAGACACAAATGCAGAGATCAATACAGCTCCTGCCAAAACAATTCCAAATTCACGGAAAAGCCTGCCTACAAATCCTTCTAAAAAAATAATTGGGAGGAATACAATTGCAAGGGTGAGTGAGGTGGCGATGACAGCAAAGTAAATTTCCTTGGAACCTTCAAGAGCTGCTTTATGCTTGTTCATTCCCCGTTCCATTTTTTTATAAATGTTTTCCGTGACAACTATGCCATCGTCAACAACAAGTCCGGTAGCAAGCACAATTGCCAAAAGGGTAAGCACATTTATGGAATAGTCCATCAGGTACATAATAAAAAAAGCACCTAATAGTGAAACAGGAATATCTACCAGCGGACGGAAGGCAATGATCCATTCACGGAAAAAGAGAAAAATGATCAAAACAACCAAGGCTATAGCTATTAGGAGAGTCTCTTTAACTTCAGTTATTGCATTTCTTACAAATGTGGTACGGTCATATCCAACTTCCAGCAGGATATCTTCCGGCATATCTTTTTTAATTTCTGCAATTCGCTTATAGATCTCATCTGTGATTTCAATCTGGTTACTTCCGGGTTGGGCAACGACACCCATGTTTACTGAGGGAACATTGTTTTTTCTTGATGAAGTTTCTTCGTTATCAGGCCCCAATATGGCATAACCCACATCTTTAAAGCGAACAACCGCATTTCCGGTTTCCCGGAGAATCAGATTATTGAAATCGGTTTCTGTAGAAAGTTTGCCAAATGTTTTTACAATTAACTGTGTTGCATTACCCCTGATTTTACCACCGGGCAATTCTATATTTTCTCTATCGAGAGCCTGCCGGATATCATTTATGGTTAACCTGTATGCTGAAAGTTTCGAAGGATCAATCCAGAGCCGCATAGAATATCTGCGGCCAAAAACATTTACGCCACTCACACCGGGAATAGTTTGTAATCTTTCCTGTACAACATTTTCTGCATAATCAGTCAGTTCCATCAACCCTTTAGTTTCACTTTGAATTTGCAGAAAAATAATCGGGTCAGAATCGGAATCAGCTTTGCTTACCGTTGGTGGCGCATCAATATCCTGTGGCAAATTGCCCAGAGCCTGGGATACTTTATCCCTTACATCATTTGCAGCTCTTTCCAGATCAACACCTAATTCAAATTCGACTGTTATATTGCTGCTTCCGGTTGCACTGGATGAAGTAATATTTCTGACACCCGGTACTCCATTCACCGCTTTTTCTAAGGGTTCAGTAATTTGTTGTTCAACTATATCTGCATTGGCGCCTACATAAGATGTTCTTACATTAACAACAGCCGGGTCAATAGCAGGATATTCTCTTACGCCTAAATATTTATAACCGATAATTCCAAAAATGATGATCAGAATGGAACAAACCATTGCAAATACCGGCCGCTTTAAACTGAGTTCTGATAAATTCATATTATCTTTTTCTCTTTAGAGAATTTCATTTTAAAATGAAGAATAAACCATCTTTCGGCAATTTTTTTACTTAAATACTTTTTTTAGTAAGCTTTACATCAGCTTCGGGTTTTAAGAATAATAAACCAGATGTGATTACGGTATCTCCAACTTGTAACCCTTCCAATACCTGGATCCTGGAACTGTCTCTTACCCCAGTTGTGATATTGGTCTGAATTGATTTCCCGTCTTTGTATAAATAAACAAGCTTTAGCCTTCCCTGTGGGATAATAATGTTATTGGGAATCATAATGGCCTTCTCATTTTTTCCCAGTACCACTCTTACTTTAGCAAATGCTCCCGGCAGCAATGCAGCATCTGCATTTTTTACCAGTGCCCTGATGGCAAGACTTCGGGTATTTTCTGTAATAGCAGATTCCGTGGCTATAACAGAAGCATTGTAAGTTTTAGTTGAACCATCAATGGTGAAAGAAATATTCTGTCCGTTTTGTAACAGAGCACCATATCTCTCAGGAATATTGAACTGAATTTTTAGCTGGCTTACCTGGCTGAGCGTAGCAAGAATTGTTGTTGAGGTTATAAAAGCACCGGGACTTATATTCTTTAAACCAAGTTTTCCGCTGAAAGGGGCCCGAACCTCTGTTTTGCGGATCGCTTCATTAATAATATCAATATCTGCATTCAGATTGTGTACCTGAAGTAAGCTCAGGTCGTATTCCTGCTGGCTGATACCCTGAATTTTTAATAACTGGGCCTGCCTGTTTTCTGTTTGCTCAGCTATTTTCAGTTGTACTTCCAGTTTTCTTTTTTGCGCCTGTAAATCACCATCATATAATTTTGCCAGTAATGCTCCCTGGCCAACGATTGCACCTTCTTTTATATTGAGTTGAACCAACCTGCCTGAGACTTCGGTACGAATTTCTGTGGATTCATTTGGAAGTATGGTTCCGGGTACTTCAATATCAGCGCTGAGGATATCAGTATCTACAATAAGTACTTCCACATTCATTGGCGGCGCTTTACCCTGGCCTTCCATCTGTCCGGTTTCGTTGGTTTTTTTTTCTTTACATGACATGAAAAAGAACGGGCTTAGAATTATCAGGCAGAAAAGTTTAATTATTCTCACAATAATGGTATTAAGTTTAAGATTTAAAAATAAGCAGATAATCTCATCAGATTATAAAATTAGACGATAGTATGAATAAAATCCTTTTCATAACAGGGAGGAAAGGCGATAATTAAAGATGAGCGGCGTTGCTCAACTCCTGGATAAAAACAATCTTTTTATTTTAAAGGAATTGTGAAGCAGATCCTGCTTTTCTTTACTTAAAAAAGTAACATGTCCCATTTTCCTGCCGGGCCTTGTTTCTTTTTTACCATAAATATGTACAAAGGCATTTTCAATTTTTAGAACTTCTTCCAGCCCTTCATAAATAACCGGACCTGAATAACCCTGTGACCCGATAATATTTATCATGATTGAAGGAAGTATAGCAGCAGTATTTCCCATGGGATAGTTGAGCATTATTCTCCATAGCATATCAAACTGGCTGCAGTAATGTGCTTCGATTGTATGATGACCGCTGTTGTGAACCCGGGGAGCAGTTTCATTTACAAATACATTTTCATTTTTATCTACAAATAACTCCACTGCAAATATGCCCGGCGAATTAAAATTTCTGACAACAGCTACTGAAATGGCTTCAATTTTGTATAAAACTTTAGAACTAATATCGGCAGGGCAGAGTTGATAATCCAATTGGTTTAGCTGCGGATCAAACAGCATTTCTACCGGTGGATACAAAGCTGTCTCTCCTTTTTCGTTTATGGCTACCATCTGGGCAATTTCTTTGTGTACCGGTATCAGTTTTTCCAGTACAGCAGGTTCGTCAAAACCTTTTTTCAAGTCTTCCGTTGTTTTTATGATTTCAACACCACGGCCATCATAACCACCTTCTCCCAATTTATGAACAGCGGGTAAAAATTTTTCCTGCCGCATCAGTTCTGCCTGGTCATGGGTAATAATAAAATCTGCTGTAGGTATCTGTTGCTGATGATAATATTGTTTTTGAAAAATTTTATTCTTGATGGTTTTTAGAACTGATGGTTTGGGATAAACTTTAACACCTTCTGCTTCCAGCTTTTCCAGTGCTTCTACATTTACATTTTCTATTTCTATGGTGATGGCATCCAGTCCTTTTCCAAAATGATATACGGATTTAAAATCTTTAATATCTCCTTTGGTAAAATGATGACAGAGATGGGCTGCCGGACATTCGCTGTCATTTTCCAGCACATGAGTTTCAACAGGGTAATTGGCAGCTGCCTGTAATAGCATTTTTCCCAATTGTCCGCCTCCGAGTATGCCAATTTTTTTCATGGGAGCAAAGATAAGAGAAGTGGTTTGTGGATTAAATATTGATTAAATTTGCTGATGCTTCCTGATTATCCGCATAAAATATTTCCTGATGAACGTATCTACTTCAACTTTTTGATGGAGGCACTTGCCATGGATTCAGCAAAAGCTCAATAGACTTGTTGTTGTACAAGAGTGCCCCGAAGGGGCTCCTTTGGAGTGACACAAGGGACGCAGCATCGAATTACTATTGGTGGCTAAAAAAAAATTAAAATGGGAACAGCAATTAATACTGATAAAAAACAGAAAGTTCAAAATGATTTTCTTCCGCTGCATGGTACAGACTATGTAGAATTTTATGTAGGCAATGCAAAACAAGCGGCACATTTTTATATGACGGCATTTGGATTTCAGGCTTTGGCGTATGCAGGGCCAGAAACCGGTGTGATGGACAGGGCCAGCTATGCTATCAGGCAACATAAATTGACATTTGTGTTAACTACAGCATTGAGAAGTAAGAATGAAATAGCTGATCATGTATATAAACACGGCGATGCTGTGAAAGTGCTTGCCTTGAAAGTAAATGATGCCAGGAGTGCTTGGGAAGAAACTACGAAACGGGGTGCAAAAAGTTATTTAGAACCCAAAACACTAAAAGATGATGATGGCGAAGTAATATTGAGTGGCATTCATACCTACGGTGAAACAGTGCATTTGTTTGTAGAAAGGGACCAATACAAGGGGCCATTCATGCCGGGCTATCGTGCCTGGAGCAACCCGTATTTTAAAACAAAAGATTCAGGTTTGCTTTATGTGGATCATTGCGTTGGCAATGTGGGCTGGGATCAGATGAATCCCTGGGTGAAATTTTATGAAGAGGTCATGGGCTTCAGGAATATTCTTTCTTTTGATGATAACGATATTTCTACTGAATATTCTGCGTTGATGAGTAAAGTGATGAGTAGTGGAAACGGGTATGTAAAATTCCCGATCAATGAACCTGCAGAAGGAAAAAAGAAGAGCCAGATAGAAGAGTACCTTGATTTTAATGATGGCGAAGGTGTGCAACATGTGGCCATGGCTACAAATGATATTGTGAAAACTGTGACAACATTGAGAGAGAATGGTGTGGAATTTCTGAAAGTGCCAAATTCTTATTATGATGATCTTATAGAAAGAGTGGGACAAATAGATGAAAACCTGGAACCCCTGAAAGAATTAGGAATTTTGGTGGATCGTGATGATGAAGGTTATTTGTTGCAACTTTTTACAAAGCCTGTTCAGGATCGGCCAACGCTTTTCTTTGAAATAATCCAAAGAAAAGGAGCTCAGAGTTTTGGAAAAGGGAATTTCAAGGCATTATTTGAAGCAATTGAAAGGGAGCAGGGAGAAAGAGGAAATTTATAAAAAGTTAAAGCTCTCAAATACTGGGAGCTTTTTTCTTTTTAATGTATTTTTACAAATACTTAAATAAGCATAATATAAAATCAATAATCTGTTTTTGAAGTGTAATCAATTATGAGAAACCTGCTATTTCCAATTTTAATTTTAGCCACTGTATCTTCTTCTGCCCAGGGAAACGGGGTGGGAAGTTCTAATCTGTCTATCCCTTCATTTATTAATTATCAGAAAACACTTCAGCGACCTTCAGATGCCATGAAGAGAAAAGAAGATGTTATCCGGAAGGAGTTTGAAGCAAAAGGCTTGAAATGGCCTGCCAAATATGTATATATCCGTTCTTTTAAGTACGATAGTCAACTGGAAGTTTGGGCGAAAAATGACAGAAATGAAAAATATAAACTTTTTAAAACCTATAAGGTTTGTGCTTTAGCAGGTACTATGGGGCCTAAAAGATTAGAAGGAGATTACCAGGTTCCGGAAGGATTTTATTACATCAACGAGTTTAATGCAAAAAGTGCTTATCATTTATCTCTTGGCCTGAATTATCCAAATACATCAGACAGGATTTTAAGCGATGCCCTGAAACCGGGAGGAGAAATTTTTATACATGGCAGTTGTGTAACGGTGGGATGTATTCCGTTAACCGATCCGATGATCGAAGAACTCTATATTATTTCTGCATATGCAAAAGACCAGGGCCAGGATTTTATACCTGTGCATATTTTCCCAATTCGTTTTAATGTGCCAAAGAGTGTAGAGTATCTTGGAAAAATAATGTATGAAGATCCTGTTTTAGAAAAGTTTTCTTCAAACCTTGAAGATGCGTTTAATTATTTTGAAAAATACAAGCAGTTGCCGGTGATCATGACAACCAGCAAAGGAGAATATCTGGTGAATGATGCACCAGAAAAAAACTACCTGGTCAAAGAACTGGAGCCAGTAAAACGAAAAGAGATCCCTCGCCGAACAAGGCATATAACATATTTGCCAGCTTCCATTATTCAATGGCCAACTTACCCGGGTGGGGGCAATGCGTTTTTAAAATACCTGGATAAACTCGGCAAAGAAATGAAAGACTTATTACCTCCGGGAGTAAGAAAAGCATATGTCCAGGTTGAGTTCATTATTGACAAAGACGGCACTCCCGTAAACTTTACCATTTTAAAAGGAGGTGTGAATGAAGATTTTGATGAAGAGCTCATCACACAACTTGAAAAAACTATGATCAACTGGCAACCTGCCATGTTAGAGGACAGGCCTGTTGCTAAAAAAATGGTTCAAACAATTACCATCGAAGTTCCGGAGCCGATGATATTCTGATTTTTGGTAGTTTATTCTAACAGTAATTGAATTGTTTCCGGAGTTTGCTGACGAAGTAAAATTGTTTTTCCTTTAGTTAATTTTTCAAACAGCTCATGGGTGAAATGCCTGATTGTTAAAAGCGTTAATTCTCTCTTTATTTGCACATCAAAAATGGATGAAGCTTCCAAGGCTAATTTCTCAATTTTTTCCGGATGGTCGTCCAAAACACAAATGATACTGATTGCTGCATTCTGTGTCAGGTTGGGTTTTACTTTAAGGTTTTCAAACAAATGAAATAGTTCTGCAATTGGTTTTTCCTCTACAAACGAAAAATCCCTGGATTTTAATTCAAGTAAAACCTGGTTTTGCTTGAAAACAATAATGGGTGGCAGTTCTTTATTTCTTGTTTTATGTATAATGGTACCGGGTAAGGAAGGATCCAGAAAACATTTTACATACATCGGGATGTTTTTATTCTGTAAAGGCTTTATGGTTTTAGGGTGAATAACCTGCGCACCATAATAAGCCATTTCGATCACTTCGGTATAATTCAATTCATGTATTGGTATGGCATCAGGAAAATCTTTTGGATCTGCGTTCATTACACTAGGTACATCTTTCCAAATCGTTAATTTTTTTGCATCCAAAAAGTTTGTGAATAAGGCTGCAGAGAAATCACTTCCTTCCCTGCCAAGTGTAGTACTTTCGTTTTCATCTGTTGCACCTATAAAACCCTGCGTTAATACCAAATTCGTTTTCTTAAAAAGGGGGATAATGATCTCATTCACTTTTTTACCGGTAAATTCATAATCAATTACTGCATCTCTGAAATTATCATCTGTTCTAAAAATATCCCTGACATCGATCCACTGATTCTTCAGTCCCACCTCATTCAAATAATGGCTTACAATAGTTGTAGAAAGCAGTTCTCCGATACAAACAACCTGGTCATAATAATAGTCAAATTCTCTAACAGGTTTATCATGTAAAAGCCATTCTGCTTCGGTGAAAAAGTTCAGTAGTTGCTCTTCACAAGCCAGGTAGTTTGTGACCAGTAAATATTTTGCATGGCTCAGGTGTTGTTGTTTTACCAGGTTAAAAAGCTGAAGGGCTTCTTCTTTATTTCCATTATAAAATGCTTCAGTTACTTTTTCAAGTGCATTTGTGGTTTTACCCATTGCAGAAATGACCACCATGATTTTTTCATCAGGATAAAGTTTCAGTATATCTGCAATATTTTTTACCCTTTCCACAGAGTTCACTGACGCCCCTCCGAATTTTAAAACCTGCATACCGTTTATGTTTTGGGGTGCAAAGATAATTAGTAGATACAATGAAGATTTTTTACACGGAAATTAATTATTCGATGCTCGTTGGGTTACTGACAAATCTGAATTCATATTATCCCTTACTTTTGTTAGTACAACCTCTTCAATTATTTTCAACTATGAATGTAAACAGAGAAATTCTAACACTGGATGAGTTTACTATTAAACAAATGAGAGCTTTTCCCAATGCTACAGGTGAACTCAGTAATCTATTAAGAGACATCGGGCTGGCTGGAAAGAGGGTAAATGTAGAAGTGAATAAGGCAGGTTTGGTAGACATATTGGGTGATGCGGGTACTATGAATGTGCAGGGAGAGGAAGTAAAAAAACTGGATGTGTTTGCCAATGACCAGTTTACAGGAGTGTTGAAGCATGGGATCAGTTGTGCCGGTATTGCCAGTGAAGAATTGGATGATATCATTGTTTTTGATGATGAGATAAGCAACAAATCGAAATACGTTTGCATGTATGATCCGCTTGATGGAAGTGCCAATATTGATGTGAATGTTTCTATCGGAACAATTTTCGCTGTTTTTCGCAGGGTGACAGAGCTTGGGAAACCATGTGGCCTGGAAGACTTTTTACAAAAAGGCAACCAGATGGTGGCTGCAGGATATATTATTTATGGATCCAGCACCATGATGGTTTATGCCACCAGGAGAGGGGTAAATGGATTCACACTTGATCCTTCCATCGGAGAATTCACTTTAAGTCATCCGGATATCAAATGCCCTGACAAAGGAAAAATGTATTCTGTGAATCATGGAAATTTTTTCCAGTATGATGAAAAAGTAAAAAAATATATTGACCGTTGTCAAAAGAAAACAATGGAAGTGGGCGGACCTTATACGCAACGTTATATTGGCAGCATGGTATCTGATGTGCATCGGAATCTGATCAAAGGCGGAATTTTTATGTATCCGGGTACAATAGATAAGCCACAAGGCAAGTTGAGATTGCTTTACGAGTGCAATCCATTTGCTTTTATTGTAGAAGTTGCCGGCGGAAAAGCAACGAACGGGAAAGAAAGAATATTGGATATCCAGCCAACTGAACTTCATCAAAGGACTCCGTTTTTTATTGGAAGTAAATTAATGATGGAAGAGTTGGAAGATTGTATGAAATAATCCGGTTTTGTCCTTTGAAATAACAGGTGTATAATTAATGATAGAGATCATACCATATTCGGATAATTACAAGGAAGAGTTTAAAAGAATTAACCTGGAGTGGTTAGAGGAGTATAAACTTACGGAAAGTCATGACCTGATGGTTTTAAATGATCCTTCAGGAACCATATTGAGTAATGGAGGCTTTATCTGGCTGACAAAAGTTGAAAATGAAATTGTAGGGTCTGCAGCAATTATGAATGAAGGGGATGCTGTATTTGAGTTAGCCAAAATGTGTGTGACGGTAAAATGGCGGGGGAAGGGGATCAGCCGGATTTTGCTTGAAACTTGTTTGGCTAAAGCAAAAGAAATGGGGGCAAAAAAAATAATTCTATATTCCAATTATCAGTTGAAAACAGCTTTGGGATTGTATGAAAAATATGGTTTTAAGCATGTGGAAGTAAAAGATGCTCCATTTTTAACTGCTGATGTTAAAATGGAACTTCATCTCTAATATTATAAAGTATGAGTGAAATTATTATTTCAGTTAAAAACCTGGTAAAGAATTATGGAAATTTCCAGGCCGTAAAAGGGATCAGTTTCGATGTTCATGAAGGGGAGATTTTTGGATTGCTTGGGCCCAATGGCGCCGGCAAATCTACCACCCTGGAGATCATTGAAACACTAAGAAAAAAAACAAGCGGAGAAATAATAGTAAAAAATTTAAACCTGGATAAGGATCCCGATGAAATAAAAAAAATCATCGGAGTTCAATTGCAAACCAGCGGGTATTATCCCAATCTTAACCTGGTGGAACTGATCACCATGTTCAACGGATTGTATAATCAGAACAAAGACCCAATGGATTTACTGGACATGGTAAACCTTAAAGAAAAAGCAAAAGCCAAAGTGAAAGAATTAAGTGGGGGCCAAAAGCAAAGATTTTCTGTAGCTACTACACTGATCAACGATCCTAAAATTGTATTCCTGGATGAACCAACTACGGGCCTTGATCCGCAGGCAAGGAGAAACTTATGGGACCTGATCCGTAAGATCCGCGACAAAGGAACTACCGTTATCATCACAACACATTATATGGATGAAGCGGAAGTGCTTTGTGACCGGGTGGCGATAATTGATGCGGGCAAAATAATTGCTATGGATGTTCCGGATAAATTAATTGATCAATTGGTTTCTACCGGGTTTGAAAGACCAAGGGAAGTTAAAAAAGCGAACCTGGAAGATGTGTTCATTAATCTGACCGGACATTCTCTCCGGGAGGAGTGAGGAGAAAAAAGTCTAATTGATTTTATGGGTTAAATGCATAATCAGGAAAATTAAATTTTGACTTAGCTGACACATTTGACAATTATAATCAAATGTATTTTCAAATTTTAAACAGAGATATATGACTAAATTGACTGAAACAGATCTACGATATCCCATTGGCGAATATCAGCAACAGCCATTTTCTGTAGATCAGAAAGTGGAATGGATGGCAGATATAAAGTTTTTACCACTGCAATTGGAGAATGCTGTTTTGAATCTGGATGAAGCACAGCTTTTAATACCCTATCGTGACGGTGGCTGGACAATTCAACAGGTAGTGCATCATGTAGCAGATAGCCATATGAATGCATACTGCCGGTTTAAACTTGGAATAACTGAGGACAACCCAACCATAAAGCCTTATGATGAAAAACTTTGGGCAGAGTTGAATGATGTACATAAATTACCTATCAATATCTCTCTTACACTTTTACATGCATTGCATTTACGCTGGCATGAGACCCTGAAATATATTACGGATGACCAATGGAATAACCATACTGTTTTTCATCCAGAGCTTAAAAAGACAATCAGGCTCTGGTATCTGTTGGGAATGTATTCCTGGCATGGGAAACATCATGTGGCACATATAACGTCACTAAGAGAAAGAAAGGGTTGGTGAGAGTAAATATCAAAACACAAACAACAAGCTCCAAATAATTTTCAATTTTACAAATTCAAATCAGAGTTTTGGCATTTTCAGATTTTGAATTTATTTGAATTTTGGAATTTGGACCTTGAAATTTAATCAAATATGAAATGGAAAACTCTTTCTTCAGAATATCTTTTTAGTGATCTCTGGTTTAAGGTTCGTAAAGACAAATGCGAATCTCCGCAAGGAAAGATCATTGATCCTTATTATGTGTATGAATTTCCTGAATGGGTGACTGCTGTTGCACTCACAGAAGAAAATAAAGTAGTAATGGTTCGGCAATACAGGCATGCAGCAGCAGAGGTTTGTATTGAACTGCCCGGGGGTTGTGCAGATGATACGGATAATAACTTTGAGACTGCAATTGCAAGAGAATTGCTCGAAGAAACCGGGTATTCATTTTCATCTTATGATTACCTTGGAAAAATTTCTTCAAACCCCTCTACCAACAATAACTGGATGCACATGTTTCTGGCCAGGGGAGGGAAAAAAGTAAGTGAGCAAAACCTTGATAGCAATGAAGAAATCCTGGTTGAACTTTATTCAATTGAAGAAATAAAAAAAATGCTGCGGGAAAAAAAGATCATCCAGTCAATGCATGTTACCTGTTTACTTTATGCCCTGGAAAAAATTAATGAATTGAAGTATTAACATCTCCTACAAGAAATATACTTCCGCAAACTACTATAAGATCACTTTTCGATGAAAATGATTTTGCTTCACTGATAGCAGCATTTACATCAGGATAAACAGATCCATTTAAATTAAGTCGGGCTGCAATTTCTTTCAATTCATTTGCAGGTAATGCACGGGGGATTGCAGATTGGGTAAAATAATATTGTGCCGTACGGGGTAGGTGGCGTAGTATATTTTCAATTTCCTTATCCTTGACCATCCCTATTACAATATGCAAATGATGGTGATCGGTTAATTCAATTTGCCTGACAATTTCGCGGATGCCTTCTGAATTATGAGCAACGTCCAACACAATGGTTGGATGAAAATGTATCATTTCCCATCTGCCATGGAGGCCCGTAATTTTTTTAGTTTTATGCAGCCCTGTTTGCAATGCTGAATCAGGTATCTCAAAGCTGAATTCCTTCAAAACGGAAACAGCTTCCAAAACAGTTACCAGGTTTTTGGCCTGGTAAATGCCCGGAAGATCCAGGTAATAGGAATGATGATCTGTTTTGCTTTTTTCTTCAACAGTAACTTTCAAATCATGTTGCTGCCAATTCCATTCTGTTACAAATCTTTTCTGTGATGCAAAATGAATTGCTGCATTTTTTTCTGTTGCTATTTTTTCAAAAACAGTTTTTGTTTCCGGTAAATATTCTCCAATAACAACAGGAATTCCTTGTTTAATGATTCCTGCTTTTTCAAATGCGATCTTTTCCAAACTATCTCCGAGGAAATACATGTGGTCCCAGCCAATATTGGTGATCACTGATAATTCAGGGGAAATGATATTCGTACTATCCAATCTTCCGCCAAGTCCCACTTCTATGATTGCAATATCTACTTTTTGTTCTGCAAAATAATCAAAGGCCATGGCTACGGTGAGCTCAAAAAAGCTTGGGTCAATTTCTTCTATGAGCAGATTAATTTTTTCTGTAAATGAAATAACCGAATCTTCATCGATCATTTCTCCATTTATTTTTATTCTTTCCCTGAAATCCTTAAGATGGGGAGATGTATACAGACCGGTTTTATATCCGGCCGTTTGTAAAATGGCAGCCAGCATATGGCTTACGCTTCCTTTTCCATTGGTACCTGCTACATGAATACTTTTGAATTTATTTTGTGGATTCTCCAGCCGGTTGCAAAGTTTGATCGTATTTATAAGATCGGCTTTATAAGCAGGGGCACCTATCCGGCTAAACATGGGTAAGCGGGCAAACAAGTAGTCAATGGTTTCCTGGTAATTCATTTTGCAAAGG
>CAZOOT010000054.1:0-20294 GCA_964581455.1 uncultured Chitinophaga sp.
ATATTCCTCCCCGGGTTTTAATACAATTACATTCCACCCTTTGAATCTTTTTTGATGATGCCGGAAAACATTTTCATCGGTAATAAGAATGGCTGTCTTTTGATCAACTATCTTTTTTAAATGAGAAAATCCTGCATTGAGATAATAGTCAACTGACGAATTGGAAAATTTATAAGTTTGTTTTTTCATATCCCTGGGGGATTATTTATAATGTTCTGAATAGAATTTCAGAAAGTACAAGAGTGCGACGCAACAGAAGTCTGATAGTAATTCTTTTGCCGGCTGCACAAATATCATTTTCAAATAAAATAATTTTCAAAAAATAGTGAAACCCAGATTTCCTCTTCATAGGAAAGGGGTTTAACTGTTCATGATCTTATTCTGATGATTGATACTTTCCATATGCACTGCATCGAAATACTTGGTAATAAATTCCCTGCTCAGCCCCAGTGCATCGCCTTTTGCAAATGCCCTGTCCAGGATAGCATTCCACCTGCTGGTTTGTAAAATAGTTACATTGTTTTCTTTTTTATACTCACCGATTTTATCTGCAATTTTCATTCTTTGTCCAAGTAAATCTATCAGTTCATCATCCAGGTGATTGATCTGTTCCCTTAATTTTTCAAGTGCCGTAATAAATTCAACAGCTTCTGCTGTTTCATGACGCCATTTGATGTCACCGATCATTTCTCCCAGTCTTTCCGGAGTCACTTGCTGCTTGGCATCACTCCATGCTTTGTCAGGATCAATATGGCTTTCGATCATGAGTCCGTCAAAATCCAGATCGATCGCTTTTTGTGCCACATCCATCAGGATATCTCTTCGTCCGCAAATATGTGAAGGGTCATTAATGATCATCATACCCGGATTGCGGCGCTTCATTTCAATGACCAGGTGCCACATAGGTGCATTGCGAAACTCTGTATTACCATAAGAAGAGAATCCGCGATGGATAAGACCAATCTGTTTGATGCCGGCACGGGCAACTCTTTCCACAGCCCCGCTCCATAATTCCAGGTCGGGGTTGATCGGGTTCTTGATTAGCACCGGCACATCCACACCACGTAATGCATCTGCAACTTCCTGTACACTGAAAGGGTTTACTGTTGTCCTGGCACCGATCCAAAGTATATCAACATCAAAATTCAATGCATCTTCTACCTGTTTGCCTGTAGCTACTTCTACAGTAGTCGGCAGGCCGGTGAGTTTTTTTGCCTGTGCCAGCCAGGGTAATCCTTTGGCTCCAATACCCTCAAACATCCCGGGTTTAGTGCGTGGTTTCCAGATGCCTGCCCGAAGCACATCTACTTTATTGGTAGCTGCCAATCGCCGGGCAGTTTCTATCACTTGTTCCTCAGTTTCTGCACTGCAGGGTCCGCTGATGATCAACGGTCTTTTTGCCCATGTTTTTTGTACTGTCTCTTTCATTGCTTGTTCAATTGTTTGCATGTGTTTAATTGTCGTAAAGTTATTAATAATGTTTCCAGCTTTTGTTTTTCATATTATCGCCTGTTGCGTCGCACTCTTTTGCTTTATGTATTTCTATTCATCAACCCACCCCGGTCGTTTTAGTTCGTCGCTTCACTCAGTTCGCCCCTCCAGGGAGGGGATACATTACTTTTTTATTTTTACTATTTTTTTTCATAATTCTCGAATTTGAAAGCCGAATCAGAAAGCGGGCCTTGTGCATTGATAAGCCCCTCCTTCGGAGGGGTTTGGGAAGGCTTTACTTAATGATCTTACTGATCTTATTTGCTCCTTCAATCAATTCTTTTAAATAACCCCAATTTTCTTTCTCCAGGCATGCTTTGAATTTTCTTAATTGGGAAATATGTTCGTTCAGTACATCCAGCACATTCTCCCTGTTCTGCATAAAAATAGGCACCCACATGGAAGGATTACTTTTTGCTAATCGCACGGTGCTTTCAAAACCAGCTGAAGCCAGTTCAAAAATGGCATCTTCTTCTTTTTCTTTTTCCAACACCGTATTTGCCAATGCAAAAGAAGTGATATGTGAAATATGACTTACATAAGCAGCATGCAGATCATGTGCAACTGCATCCATGGATAAAAAATGCATGCCTATCTCTTTATACATGTTCTTTGTCCATGTCAATGCATCTTCATCGCTGTCTTTTTCATTGCAAAATATTACTGCTTTGTTTTCAAATGCTCCCTGTACAGCCGCCTGTGGTCCGCTATATTCTGTGCCCCACATGGGGTGAGTTGCAACCAGTCTGCCTCTTTTTTCATGGCCACTTGCAATAGCTATCAGTTCTGATTTTGTTGAACCAAGATCAACAACAATATGCTTGTCAATTTTTTCCAGGACTGAGGGTAATATTTTAATAATACTGTCTACTGGAATTGCCAATATGATTACATCGGATTGCTCGATGGCTTCATCCAAATTCATCACTTCATCTACCAGGCTCATGCCAATAGCCTGCTTCTGATGATCTTCATTGTTATCCACGCCAATAATTCTAGTGGTTAATCCTTTTTCTTTAAGTTGTAAAGCAAGTGAACCACCAATAAGTCCCACTCCTATTATTGCAATTCGCTTTCTTTCCATTGTTATTTATTTACAGATTTAATTCTATCAATTGCTGCTTCAAACTTTTCAACAGGCGAACATAAACTCACCCTGATATATTTTTCTCCTGCTGTTCCAAATATTCCGCCAGGTGTAAGAAAAACAGCAGCGTTATAAAGAACATGGTCACTTAGTGCAAATCCGTCTTTATATTTTTTGGGGATTCTGGCCCATACAAACATTCCTGCCTGCTGCTGCGAAAATTTACAATTCAATGATTCCAATAATTGAAAAACCTTAAGTCTTCTTTCCAGATAAACTTTGTTTACCTGGTTATGCCAATCTTTTCCCAGGGTCAGGGCTTTTGCAGCAGCCAACTGTACAGGGAGAAACATACCACTATCCATATTGCTTTTATATCTTAACACTTCTTCAATTCTTTCTTTAGCCCCGCATAACATTCCTACTCTCCATCCTGCCATGTTATGTGATTTACTTAAAGAGTTTAATTCTATCACACATTCTTTAGCATCTTTTATGCTAAGCAAACTCATTGGGTTTTCATTTAGAATAAAGCTGTAAGGATTATCATGAATGATCAGGATCTTATTCTTTTTTCCGAAAGCCACAAGCTTTTCAAAAAGTTTTTCAGAAGGCAATTGCCCCGTTGGCATTTGTGGATAATTCACAAACATCAGTTTTACTTTTTTCAAACCTTTTTTGGACAATTTGGAAAAATCGGGCTCGTAATTATTTTTTTCGCTCAGTTTATATTCTCTGCATTTACCTCCGGCTAACCTCACTGCACTCCGGTAAGTGGGATACCCGGGATCAGGAACCAGCACTTCATCACCATTGTTTAAATAGGTCATGCAGATATGCATAATACCTTCCTTGCTTCCGATCAGGGGTAAAACCTCAGCATCCGGATCCAGGTCTACGTCATACCATTTTTTATACCAATCGCTGATCGCTTTTCTCAAAATGACAGATCCTTTATATGATTGATAAGAATGAACTGTCTGTTTGGAACTTTCTTCCTGTAATATTTTAATGACATCCGGATGAGGCGGAAGGTCAGGGCTTCCTATTCCCAGGTTGATAATATTTTTCCCCTGCTTATTCAATTCTTCAATCTCCCTCAGCTTTTGCGAGAAATAATATTCACCAATTCCGTTTAATCGTTTAGCAATTTTCATAAACCTTTTTTATAGGTACCATAAACTTTTAATTCCGCAATTACAGGTTTTATATGCCTGATTACTTTTTCGAACTGTTCCAAATTATCAAATTCCATGTCGGCATGAAAACTATACCTGAATTCGCTTCCCGGAATTGGAAAACTCTGCAATTTGCTCAGGTTAACACCTCCATCAGCGATCCTGGTTAATACTTTTGCCAGGCTTCCTTTTGAATGATCTGTATGAAAATTCACCGAAGCTTTATTGGCATCTGCTATGGGCAGTGCTTTTTCTTTTGTTTGCAAAACCAAAAACCGGGTATAATTATTTTTAAGCGTATGAATATTGGAAGCAAGAATTTCCAATTGAAATAATTCTGCTGCCAGTTTACTGGCAATTGCTGCAATATGTTTGCTCTTATGCTGATGCACATGTTTTGCACTTAATGCCGTATCATCTGTTTCAACCAGCTTCCATTTATACTGATCCAGGTATTCATAACATTGCTGCAGTGCCATTGTATGAGAATGTACTTCCCTGATATCTTCCAGCTTCACCCCCGGATTCACCAACAGATTCTGGCTGATGTGTAAATAAACTTCACCTGTAATTACAAGATTCGATTTTTGCAGTAAATTATAATTCGGCAGTATACTTCCCGCAATAGAATTTTCTATAGCCATCACCGATCCATCGCAATCTGAATTGTCAGCTGTTACTTTTATAAGCTCTCTGAAAGTATCACAGGGAATTACTTCCACCTTTTTACCAAAAAAGTTTCTGGCAGCTACCTGGTGAAAACTTCCTTCATAACCCTGAATGGCTATCCGGATATGCTTTATTTCAGTATTTTTTTTCTTTTCTTTTTCCATTTTTTTATATCAAATTATTCCCGGACAGATTAAAAAAAATCCCCCGATGATATCGGGGGACCACTATGTTGATTTTGGTTTTTAACCTTATTAAGCATTCAACAAAAGCAACCCCCGCTTCTTGCTAAAGAAATAATAAAAATAAAACCAGCGGTATGCTTTTGCAATTGTCATTAGAATTCAAATGTAGGCATTCAGAATTAAGTTTCAAACCATTCAGTAAAATAAGTTCAGATCAAAACAAGTGTTTGTTCCACAAAAAAGCCCCCTTGAGAACAAGGCGGCCTCTAACGATTGCTTGCCATATGAAATTCTTTAATGGTTAACAGCAGCAAGAACTGCTAACGCTATGATATTACTAATTAGTAGCTTTAGTAGTATCAGTTGTAACTTTGATAGTAGTGTCTGTAATAGTTGTTACAGTGTCTGTTGATGGCACTACAGTAACAGTAGTATCAGATGATGTTTCTTCTGTTGTTGAATCACCGCTGTTGCAACTTACAAGGGCAGCAATTGCCAGAATACCAAATAATTTTTTCATGAGATTTTTTTTGATTTGTTTAAACAATTAAATTTCAAGTTTATACTCATATTTAAAAAAGGTAACCCGCCATTTATAGTTTTTTTTTGGTTTTCTTTGGGTTACTATTTCAAATTAACCGTATTAAAAATTGTAGAGTGAACCAGGACTTTAAAGAACAAGAGTTATTGAAAGGATTGGCTGTAAGTGATAAAAAGGCGATCGAAACCATTTACCAGGAAAACTACAATATGGTTCAGAGCCTGATTATCAACAACAACGGAACGGCACATGAAGCAAAGGATGTGTTCCAGGAAGCGATGATTGTTTTATTTGAAAAAGCCAGATCCGGCGATTTTGAACTAAGCTGCCAGATCAAAACCTATGTTTATTCTGTTTGCCGGCGTTTATGGCTAAAGCGATTGAAACAGTTAAATAGAATTTCAATAGATATAGAAACAACAGCAGAGTTGGTGCCAGTGGAAGAAGATATTGAAGATCATGATAAAAGAGACGAAGAGTTTGCTGTTCTTGAAAAAGCGGTATCGAATTTAGGAGAACCCTGTAAAAGCCTGATTGAAGCATTTTATATTCAAAAAAGAAACATGCAGGAGATTGCCAGTGAATTTGGATATACCAATGCCGACAATGCCAAGAATCAGAAATACAAATGCCTGATGCGATTGAAAAAAATATTTTTTGCTAACTATAAAAATGGTAAGTGATGGATGATATTCAAATACTGGAGTCAGTTGAACGATATATTCTTGGTGAAATGAAACCGGATGAAAGGGTAAATTTTGAACAATTGAGAAAGAGCAATGTTGAAATTGATCAGCTGGTTGTTGAACATACCCTGTTTCTTCATAAAATGAATGAGCTGAGTGAACTGAAATCTTTTAAAGCTTCCATTAATGAGGTACATACTGATCTTACTGAAAAAGGCAATATCAATTCTGAAAAATTAAGAGGAAAAGCAAAAGTTGTTTATTTATGGAAGCGTTATAAGCGGGTTGCTGCCATTGCTGCATCCATTGCCGGCGTCACTACCTTAACTGTTTCTGTTTTATTTAATGTATGGGCTCCAAAAGTAAATAATCAGAAAGTACAGGAATTGGGCGTGAAAGTTGAAAGGCTGGAAAACAATAACAGGGCTATTCATCAGCAATTAAATGATGTACGTTCAGATATCAAGTCGAAAATTGCACCTGGAGTAGAATTTAAAGGTGGTGGTACGGGATTTTTAGTTGATCCAAAAGGTTACCTGATCACCAATGCACATATTTTAAAGAATGGCAACAATATTATTGTATTGAATAGTAAAGGGGACCAGTTCAAAGCTGTCCTTGTAAAAATTGATCCTGAAAAAGACATTGCCATTTTGAAAATAAATGATAAGGATTTTAAAGGCACTGCTTCCATTCCTTATGGTATAAGAAAAATGAGCACCAACATTGCTGAACCAATTTTTACTTTGGGATATCCCCGGAATGAAATTGTTTATGGAGAAGGTTACCTGAGTGCAAAAACAGGGTTTAATGGAGACACACTTAGTTTCCAGATCGGAATAGCTGCAAACCCGGGAAACAGTGGCGGACCTGTATTTAATAACCAGGGAGAAGTGATCGGAATTCTCAGTACAAAAGAAATACAGGCAGAAGGTGTGGCGTTTGCAATTCAATCAAAATTTATTCATTCTGCAATTGCTGATCTGAAGAAAGAGGTTGATCATCATGCTGTCAATCTTCCGGCAAAATCGAAGATCTCATCTTTAAATCATACCCAACAAGTAAAGAAAATATCTGATTTCGTATATATGATCAGGAGTTATTGAGAAAAAGTTTTTCCGGGTATTCCCCGGCAGCTACCAGCTTTAATAACTTTTCTTTCACAACCACAGCATCTTCTTTATATGTAACTCCAAACCATTGCGAGGATGTCTGAATCACTTTTATTTTCCCATCATTTATTTTAATAAATTCATCGGCTACGATCGGGATAAAAAATTCTGTCTTTGGTTTCAGACCATTTTCTTTTAAAAAAATCTGAAATATTTTTTTAATATACGGGAAAATCGATTTGTCAAAACACCAAAAATTCATTGACGCCTTGGTTTTCGCATCTAATTCCATTGGCTCCATCCCATCATTGCACATTATCTTATTGTTCTGAAAGGAAATATTCAGTCTTTCTTTTACAGAGATCAGGTTATTGTCTTCATCCACCTGACAAATTCCCCTGTTAACAGTTCCATGTTCAGATAAAGTTTTAATCAGCTCATACCCGATAATGGAATAGGTTTTTTCATCGCATTCTTTTGTTAAAAAACTGAAGGCCTGATCAAAACTGTCTTTGCCATAAAAGTCATCTGCGTTAATTACAGCAAATGCCTCATTCACTTTTTCACTGGCACATAAAACAGCATGTGCAGTTCCCCAGGGTTTGGTTCTTTCAGCAGGTATTTCAAATCCCTCTGCGCAAAAAGTTAATTCCTGAAATACATATTCCACTTTGACCTTAGATTCAATTTTTTTACCAATTGCATCCCTGAAATTGTTTAAAAACTCTTTTCGGATAATAAATACAACTTTTCCAAAACCTGCTCTTATTGCATCATAAATAGAATAGTCCATGATTGTTTCACCGGAAGGGCCAAACTCTTCTACCTGTTTCATACTTCCATATCTGGATGCCATGCCTGCTGCCAATATTACCAAAGTGGGCTTCATTTAGATAATTTATATTGAGTTGCGAAAATAAATAATTTAGCTCCCAATTGTTTAGCTATTTTTCAATTCATGCAGTTACCTGATATAACAAAGATCACTTTAGACAAAATTTATCTTCCTGAATTTTCAAAAAAAGAAATTGAACTGGATATATTAAGACTGGATAAGATTCATCCCCTGATCTCCGGCAATAAATGGTTCAAGCTAAAATATCATTTTGAAAATTTCAAAGCAGGTAATTATAAGGGCATACTGACTTTCGGAGGTGCCTGGTCCAATCATATTATTGCAACTGCCTGCGCCTGTTTTCAACATAAAATAAGTTGTGCAGGAATAATTCGCGGAGAAAAACCATCCCAACTCTCCGGGACATTACAAGAAGCAATGAAAATGGGAATGAAGATAAAGTTCATTTCACGGGATTTATATAGAAAAAAAGAGGCGTATGAAACAGAGCAGTTATTGAGATCAGAATTTCCGGAATATTATATTATTCCGGAAGGTGGAAAAGGAATAACAGGAGAAAGAGGCGCAGCGGAAATACCTGATCTGACCGATAGCAATTCCTATACACATATAGCCTGCGCAATTGGCACAGCTACCATGTTTAATGGAATTTCCAAATCATTAACCGTCAACCAGCAATTGATCGGTATCCCGGTTTTAAAAGGAATAAAAAAAACTGAAGAATTGAATAATGCAAGGATCTTATATGAATATCATTTTGGCGGTTATGCAAAATATACAAACGAGATGATTGAATTTATGAATGAATTTTACAAAAAAACATTGATCCCGACTGACTTTGTGTACACTTCAAAATTAGTTTATGCAATTATTGATCTCATTGAACAGAATTATTTTAAACCTGGCAGCAAAATCCTGATTATTCATAGCGGTGGATTACAGGGGAATCAATCATTGCCAAATGGAAAGTTAATCTTTTAAAATTTTTCTTATTGCATCCTTATCTTTGTCACCTGAAACAAAAGATTCAAAGTACAGTTACGTTCTATATCCATGAAAAAATCCATTCTCATTCTTTTTATTTTTTTTACACAGCTTTCAAATGCTCAGGATTCCCTTCCTGCATTTTCCGTTATCAATAAAGGCAATAACCGGATTGTAATAAGCTGGAATAACAATTACAAGCAAACCAGGCAAATCAGCATACAACGATCTCCCGACAGTTTGAATAATTTTAAAAGCATTGTTACTGTACCAGATCCCATGAACAGACAGAACGGATACATGGATACCAGGGCCCCGAATGATAAGATGTTTTACAGGCTCTATATTCTTGTGGATGGAAGTAATTTTGTTTTTACAAAATCCAAAAGACCGGTATATGAGAACATGGTTGTATATAGCCCGATAGAAAAAACAGCCGTTTTGGATAGTGCTTTGATAAAAGTTTTGGACAAAATTGTTAACCAGGAGTTATCTGATGCGGAATTAACAACAGAGGAAATACAGATCCTTAAAAATTACAGAAACAGTAAAATGGTTCGATTGCCGGATTCCATTTCAAAAAAAATTGATGCAGTCATTAAACTAAACAACAAACCTGAATTTGTAATTCCCATATACAGGATAGTCTCAACCAGGGACGGACAAGTTCAGATCAATTTAAAAGACTTTCATGATAAAAATTATACCATAAAGTTTTTTGAAGACGATGATACTTTTTTATTTGAAATAAAAACTATTACTGAGGCTGCCCTGATCCTGGACAAATCTAATTTCTATCATTCCGGCTGGTTCAAATCTGAATTGTATGAAAATGGTAAAATGGTGGAAAAGAATCGATTTTTTATCCCGAAAGATTTCTAATTGTGAATTGTCAATGGGCAATAGTGAATAAACTAACTTATTGATCGACCATTCACCATTCACCATTCACCAATTCCACATTAAACACTTTCTCAAAATTTTTTTTCACTTTTTCTTTGGCTTCTTCAAATGATACTTTCCTCCCCAACTCTTTTTCAAGCGAAGTAACCTGCTTATGCTGAATGCCGCAGGGAATAATATTGTTGAAATAAGAAAGATCCGTATTTACATTCAAAGCAAAACCGTGCATGGTGATCCATCGGCTGGTGCGTACTCCCATAGCACATATTTTTCTTTCGCGGCCCGGAATATTGGGATCAAGCCAAACTCCTGTTTCACCGGCTGATCTTTCGCCAGTTAATCCGTATTCAGCCAAAGTAAGTATGATCACTTCTTCCAATTCCCGTAAATATCTTCCGATATCAGTATAAAATTTTTCCAGGTCCAGGATCGGGTAACCAACAATTTGCTGATCGCCATGAAAAGTAATATCTCCACCCCTGTTGGTCTTAAAAAATTGTATCCCCTTTTCCTCCAATTCTTTTTCACTCAACAATACATGTTCCTCTTTACCGCTTTTGCCCAGCGTATACACTGGCGGATGTTCTACAAACAGAAGATAGTGTTGTGTAATAAGTTCTGAGTCAGGAATTGCGATCTCCTTCAATACTCCCGGCTCCTGGCTAAAGACTAAAGACTTTTTCTTAGTATTTTCTTGCAACAAAGACTCCTGGTAATCCCAAGCCGCTTTATAATCCAACTTTCCGAGATCTCTGAATATTACTATTTGCTTTTCCATGTTGAATTACAAATTTAACGATGAGTGTTTACATCTGTTACCTTTGCCACAAATCAAATAAAATGAGTGACAAAGAGGATATTGAAGAATCACAAGCTGGCAACGATGATCTGTACGAACGATTTGTATTGAAAACTGATAAAGGTCAGCACCCCACCCGTATTGATGTTTTTCTGAAATCAAGGATAGAACATGCAACCAGAAATAAAGTACAACAAGCCATCAATGCAGGACTGGTTTTGGTGAACAAAATCCCCGTAAAACAGAATTACAAAATAAAACCGCTGGATGAGATCATAGTTTACAGCGATATGACCCCGCATGACACGGAAGTTGTGCCTGAAAAAATTGACTTCAATATTGTTTATGAAGACGAAGATGTAATGATCATCAATAAAGAAGCGGGTATGGTAGTACACCCTGGCAGCGGGAACTACAGCGGTACGTTATTAAATGGCATTGCCTGGTATCTTCAGCAAAAAGATCCTTCGATCACAGATGAAATCTTACCGAGGTTTGGACTCGTACACAGAATTGATAAAAACACAAGTGGGTTATTATTGATGGCTAAAAATGAAAAATCATTAAGCCACCTGGCAAAACAATTCTTTGACCATACAGTAAACCGGAAATACAATGCCCTGGTTTGGGGAGATATTAAAAAAGATGAAGGAACTATTGTTGCACATATAGGGAGAAATCTGCGACATAGAAAAGAATTTGCTGCTTATCCCGAAGGAGATCATGGCAAGGAAGCGATCACGCATTTCAAAGTAATTGAAAGATTTAATTACGTTACATTGGTTGAATGTGTTCTTGAAACTGGCCGTACACATCAGATAAGGGTACATATGAAACATATGGGGCACCCGGTTTTCAATGATGATTTTTATGGTGGTGATAAAATTGTAAAGGGAACTGTGTTCACCAAGTACAGGCAGTTTGTAGATAATTGCTTTGCTATTTGTCAACGTCAGGCTTTACATGCTAAAACTTTAGGTTTTATTCATCCGACAACTAAAAAGGAGATGTTCTTTGAATCTGAAATACCCGAAGACATGAAACTGGTGATTGATAAATGGAAAAAATATTCATTGATAAAAGGAGTATAGTTTTTTCAGATCTTATCCCGGAAAACTCATTTTATAATCCACTTTGATATTTCCTTTTGAAATATCATTCAGTTTTCCCCTGATCAGTTTTCTTTTTAAGGGAGAAATATGGTCGATGAAAAGTTTGCCATCAATATGATCGTATTCATGAAGAATAACACGGGCAGTCAATCCATGAAATGAACGCATGCATTGCTGAAAATTTTCATCCATATATTCAAGTGTGACTACAGATTTTCTTTTTATGTCTTCCCGGATCTTTGGAATGCTGAGGCAACCTTCATTGTATAACCACTCAAATCCGTCCAGTTCTTTGATATGAGCGTTAATGAAAAGTTGCTTTATACCAGGTGTATCTGGAAAAGTATTTTTCTCCTTGTCTTCTTCCATTTGCCTGAAGATCTGGGTGGTGTCAACTATAAACAACCTTATTGGTTTGTTGATCTGCGGAGCTGCAAGCCCAACGCCGCTGCTGGAATACATTGTTTCCCACATATCCTCAATTAATTTGGAAAGTCCCGGATATTCAGGAGTAATATCATCGCACATTTTTCTTAAAACCGGGTTGCCATAGGCTACTATTGGTAAAATCATTTACTTTCAGGTTGTCGTCCCGGTATTTAACGGGAGCAGATTTAATCGGCAAATTTAATTTATTACATGCACAATTCCAGATAGCGATTCTAAACGTTTCGCATATATTCCTGGAGTATTATTGTTGCAGAAATTTCGTCAACCAGCTTTTTATCTCTCCGTTGTTTTTTCTTAAGCCCCATTTCCAGCATGGAATCCTTCGCCATTTTTGAAGTATATCTTTCGTCCACTTTTTTTATAGGAATGGCAGGAAAATTTTTTTGCAAATCCTTGATGCATCTCTCCACCAGCGGAGTGGCATGTGTATCGGAATTATCCCAGTTTTTCGGCTCTCCGATAATGATCAGTTCCACTTCCTCTTTTGAAAAATAATTTTTTAAAAAAGGGATCAATTGTTTTGAGTCAACAGTGGTTAACCCGGTAGAAATAATCTGTAATGGATCCGTAACTGCTAAGCCGGTTCGCTTCAGGCCATAGTCTATTGAAAGTATTCTTGCCAATTAATATTTTTTATTTTTAAACATATAAATCAATAATTACAAATATCGCAAACAGTACAGAAGCTATGCCATTGGAAGTCATAAATGCAAGATTAACTCTTTTCAGGTCATTGGGCTTTACCAATGATTGCTGATAAAACAACATGCCTATAAAAATAATAGCACCTGCCCAATAAAACATTCCAAACTCAGCAGCCCACCCAGCATATAAAATAACAACAGAACTGAGCAAATGTAAAAACCGGGAAACAGTCAATGACTTTGCTTTACCAATAGCTGCCGGTATTGAAAATAATTTATTCTCTTTATCAAATTCCTCATCCTGTAATGCATAAATAATATCGAATCCACTGACCCAGAAAAGTACTGTCAATGAAAAAAGAAGGGGCAACCATGTAAATGCACCTGTAACTGCAAGATATGCACCGATGGGTGCAAGGCTTAATCCCAATCCAAGTATCAGATGACAAAGCGGCGTAAATCTTTTTGTAAAACTATAACCCAGTATAATGAACAATGCAACAGGTGAAAGAAAGAAACAAAGTTTATTGATAAAAAAACTACAGGTAATAAACAATGCACAATTAACTATTGTAAAAAGTAAAACATTATTTGCTTTTAAGATACCGGCAGGAATTTCTCTGATTGCTGTTCTTGGATTTTTGACATCAAAGTTCCTGTCAAGATACCGGTTGAAAGCCATAGCAGCACTGCGGGCAAAGACCATGCACAGAATAACCAATACAAAAAGTCTTCCATATTGTAAATACCATGACTCAGTGATCAATTCCGATTCAAGTGATTTTACTCCCAAAAAAAAACCAATCAAGGCAAAAGGCATTGCAAATATGCTATGCGAGAATTTTATTAAGCTGAGATAGTCTTTGATCTTTGACATCCTGTTTTTTATATACTGAATTTGTGGTTTATTTTAAATGGAAATTCTTTTTCTCACCAATTCCCATAGCACTACACCGGCCGCAGTTGCAATATTCAATGAATGTTTCATTCCCAACTGGGGAATTTCAATACAACCATCACAAAATTTAATTGTTGACTGATCTACACCTGTTACTTCATTTCCAAAAATTATGGCAATCTTTTCCTCTGGTTTAAAATTTAATGTTTGAAGTTTAAAAGAACCTTCGGCCTGTTCAATCGCAAAAACTTTAAATCCTTCATTTCTTAATTCTTCAATTGCTTCTTTAGTGGAATTAAAATGTTTCCAGGCAACGGAGTCCTCCGCACCCAATGCCGTTTTTTTTATTTCTTTATGCGGGGGCCTGGCCGAATATCCTATTATGTAAATTGAGTGAACCAGAAAGGCATCAGCAGTACGAAATACACTTCCAACATTATAAGCACTGCGGATATTCTCCAATACAACTACGATGGGTGTTTTGTCAGATTGTTTAACTTCTTCAACTGATTTTCTACCCAATTCTTCCATGCTTAATTTTCGCATGGCGCAAAAGTAATTCACAAATTGCAGAAAGCTTTCGGTAAAGAAATCATTGTGATTATATTTGTCGGCCATGGCAAAAACGAAGTCAGCCGATACTCCAATGATGCAGCAACACCGGGCTATTAAGCAAAAATATCCCGATGCCATCCTGCTGTTCAGGGTAGGTGATTTTTATGAAACTTTTGGTTCAGATGCGTTAATTGCATCGCAGGTTTTGGGTATCACTTTAACCAAACGAAATAACGGGGCTGCTTCGTCTTCTGACCTTGCCGGATTCCCACATCATGCCCTGGATACTTATTTGCACAAACTGGTTAAAGCAGGATACCGGGTTGCCATCTGTGATCAACTGGAAGATCCAAAAATGGCGAAGGGTATTGTGAAAAGAGGTGTGACTGAAATGGTAACTCCGGGCACTACAGTAAATGACAAACTGCTGGAGCATCATTCCAATAACTTTTTAGCAGGAGTACATTTTGCTGCAGATGATGAATTTGGTCTTGCTTTTCTGGACGTATCCACCGGGGAATTTTTAATTGCTGAAGGAGACAGGGAATATGCTGATAAGCTTTTACAAAGTTTAAAACCCGCAGAAGTTGTTTTTGAAAAACACAAACAGAAAAAGTTCAAGGAATATTTTGGATCAAAAATTTATAGTTATACACTGGATGAGTGGATATTTGATCCCGTATTTGCAGAAGATAATTTATTAAAGCATTTTCAAACCTATTCACTTAAAGGGTTTGGCGTGGAAGAAATGAAAAATGGACTGACAGCAGCCGGGGCCATTCTTCATTATTTAAAAGAAACCGAGCATCCCCATCTGCAGCATATCACACACCTGCAGAGGATAGACCGGGAAGATTTTCTTTGGATGGATCGGTTTACGATCAGGAACCTGGAATTGATATCAGGAAATTCTGAAAGTAATCATACCCTTTTAAGCGTTCTTGACAATACGGTTTCACCCATGGGTGCAAGGCTTTTAAAAAGATGGATCATTTTTCCCTTAAAAGATATTCTTAAGATCAATGAAAGATTGAACCTGGTAGAATCTTTTATTTTAAATTCAGAATTAAGAAATAAAATATCCCAGTCTATTAAGATCTGCGGCGATGTTGAAAGAATCGTTTCTAAAATCCCCTTAAAAAAAATAAATCCAAGAGAACTTTTGCAACTGGCAAGAGGATTGAAGCAAGTACAGGAAATAAAACAAACCTGCTTATCGGCAGACAATGAATACCTGAAAAGGCTGGCTGATGCACTAAACCCCTGTCCGTTTATTTCGGAAAAAATATTCAAAGAGATTGTTGAAAATCCTCCGGCACTTGCGATAAAAGGAGGCATGATCAATAGTGCAGTAAATAAAGATTTGGATGATCTGAGAAGAATTTCATCCAGTGGGAAAAAATACCTGACCGAACTACAACAGGCTGAAGCAGAAAAAACCGGGATCAGTTCATTGAAAATCGGTTTTAATAATGTTTTTGGTTACTACCTGGAAGTTACCCATGCACACAAAAACAAAGTACCCGTTGAGTGGATGCGAAAACAAACCCTGACCAATGCGGAACGATATATCACACCAGAACTAAAGGAATACGAAGAAAAAATTACAGGAGCTGAAGAAAAAATTCTCCAGCTGGAGATTCAACTATACGATTCATTACTTAATGACCTGCATGAATACATTTCACCTATCCAAACCAATGGAAATATATTAGCCATTATGGATTGCCTGGCCTGCTTTGCTCATAATGCCATTCATCATCAATATAAAAAACCTGAACTGCACGACGGTCCGGACCTGATTATAAAAGATGGCAGGCATCCTGTAATTGAAAGGAAGTTGCCTGTAGGTGAAAGTTATATCAGCAATGATCTTGAATTAAACACAACTAATCAGCAAATCATTATCCTTACCGGCCCGAATATGAGTGGTAAATCAGCCCTGCTCCGACAAACTGCATTGATCACATTGATGGCACATATGGGCAGCTTTGTACCTGCCTCGGAAGCATACGTTTCCTTGACTGATAAAATTTTCACCAGGGTTGGAGCTTCTGATAATTTAAGTGGCGGCGAATCCACTTTTATGGTAGAAATGAATGAAACTGCTTCCATCATCAACAATATTTCAAACCGAAGCCTGATTCTTTTAGATGAAATTGGGCGGGGCACTTCTACTTATGATGGCATTTCCATTGCCTGGAGTATTGCAGAGTTTCTGCACCAATCACCCCATCAGCCGAAAACCCTTTTTGCCACACATTATCATGAGTTGAATGAGCTGGAAGAAAAATTGAACCGGGTGAAAAATTTTCATATCACCAATAAAGAAGCAGGTAATAAAATAATTTTCCTTCGTAAACTGGCAAAGGGCGGTAGCACACATAGTTTCGGAATTCATGTAGCTAAAATGGCTGGCATGCCCGTTTCCCTCATAGAAAGAGCCAATAATATTTTAGGGCAGTTGGAAAGCAAGCATGTGGATGAACCAGGTCGGGCTACTGGCAGTGGCCTTACTAATACCAAACTGAATATTTCATCACCCGAAATACAGCTTTCCATTTTTGATGCACACAGTGAGGCTTTTGAGGAAATCAGGAAAATTTTAAACGATATTGATATAAACAGGCTAACCCCTGTAGAAGCTTTATTGAAACTTCAGGAAATCAAAAACCGGTTGAAATAAACAGATTTTACACAAAAATATATTTAAGTGCAGAAAAACAACTTAACGTATTGCCAAATCGAAAAACTTCCTATTTTTATACCAAATAAAACTTTTATGAGATCTCTAAAACTAATTGCTGCTTTATTTGTTTTCTCACTTGTATTTTTATCATGTGACAAAGAGAGTTACCTGGAACCCGAAGAATATGCAGGTGCTACGAATATGTCAGGCTCCCAGGAAGTTCCTGCCGTAACCACAAATGCTTCAGGAACCATTCGTGTAACCTATAGTCAGCGTTCCAAAATTCTTAGTTATATAGTAACATTCATTGGTCTTTCTGGCAACCCAACAGGCGCACATATACATGGTTTAGCTGAGCGTGGTGTTAATGCAGGGGTACTTCAATCTTTCAGTGGATTTCCTGCTGCAACTATCGGAAGTTATTCAGGCACACTTTTTATAGATGGCGTAAAATTTACAGAAGAAAATTTATTGGCGGGCAAATATTATATAAATATTCATACTGCTGCTAATACCGGAGGCCAGATACGTGGACAGATTGAGCTAACTAAAACAAATTAATCTTATAAGCAAAAGAGTCTCCCCGTGGAGACTTTTTTATTTCGCCTCAAACCATAAGGGTTTCTCATCATTCCAGTTTCCATTATAATTGATAAAAAGTTCTTCTCCTTTTTTAATCTCCCTGATTGTTTTAATTTTTATTACCCCTTCCTCATAATCCATTTCATGTTCACAATTGGATGTATAAGAATGGTTATATACTGCTACATAACCAAGGGCCATACAGCATTTATCTTTTTCCATTCCCCACTCAAAAATATAATCATGCAAAAGAGTCTTATCCAAAAGTTTTCTTTCATCATTACTCATTACGATTACAGGTGAGATTTCCACCACTTGCCCTGCAGCCAGATCAACTGAAGTGAAAACACCACGGCCCTTCCCTTCACTTCTTTCAATATATAAACCCGGAAATATCATTCAGAAACAAAAATATCAAACTCAATTTGAGTGAAGCAACTTAAATTTGAGCGACTTATTTAAAATGCCAGATATAGAAATTGAAAATATTAAAGAGAAACTTGAAGAACTCCTTGAAAAAGGAAGTAAAGATGCTATCCGGGAATTTCTGGACAATCAGAATATCAGTGATGTAGCCGACCTCATCAATGAATTTCCGGATAAAGAAGCTTTAATTATAAACAACATGAGCATTCATCGTGCTATAAGTGTGTTTAAAATTATTGACCTCTCCGTACAAAAGCAGGTGATCCAGGAATTACCCCCATATAAAACAGCCGAATTATTAAATGAACTTTCTCCGGATGACCGCACAGATTTCCTGGAAGAACTCAACAGCAATGTACTAAGAGAGCTTATCAAGCTTTTAAATCCGGAAGAAAGAAAGGTCACATTATCTTTATTAGGTTATCCAGAGGACAGTATCGGACGTTTGATGACGCCAGACTATGTCTATGTTTATCCTGAAAATACGATTGAAGAGGTTTTTGCCACCATCCGGAAATTTGGCAAGGATAGTGAAACCATCCATGTGATCTATGTAATAAACAAAGAAGGGGAATTACTGGATGACATACGAATCAGGGATTTCATTTTAAGTCCACCTGATAAAAAAGTTTCTGACCTGATGAACAACCGGGTTACTTCATTAAATGCTTATGATGACCAGGAAACTGCCAGCGAGGTTTTTAAAATGGAAAACAGGGTGGCTTTACCTGTTGTCAGTCATAGCAATAAGCTTTTGGGTATTGTTACCATTGATGATATTCTTTGGGTGGCAGAAGAAGAATTCAGTGAGGATATGCAGAAAATGGGAGGCACTGAAGCTCTCGATGAGCCTTACCTTGACGTGCCCCTGATGAAACTTTACAGAAAAAGAATTATCTGGTTATTAATCTTATTTATTGGTGGCACACTTACCATAGCAGCCATGTCAAGTTTTCAGCAAACCCTTGAACAAGTAATTGTACTTTCCACTTTTATTCCTTTAATCATTTCAAGTGGTGGGAATAGTGGTTCACAGGCCGCAACCCTCATTATTCAGGCAATGGCTCTTGGTGAGGTAAACATAGACGATTGGTGGCGTATCGTTAGAAGAGAAATTATCACAGGTTTACTCATGGGAGCCACTCTGGGTCTTATCGGTTTTTTAATTGTTTATAGCGGTCATGAAATTTTTGGACTCTTTGGAGAACATTATGTCCGCATTGGACTTGCAATTGGAGCTTCTGTTATAGGCGTGGTTTTATGGGGAACTATCATGGGATCCATGCTTCCCTTATTATTGAAAAGGCTGGGAGCCGATCCCGCTGTTTCTTCTACACCTTTTATTGCAACTTTAGTAGATGTTACCGGGTTATTAATTTACCTGGGCACAGCTTTTTTATTATTAAAAGGAGTTTTACTATAAAAAAAAGGTGCTATTTAAAATAGCACCTCAATATAATCTCCAGCCTTTATCTAGGCTGCTTTCTTTCCCATTCCCAAATACCATCCAATAACTCCTCCTACAATTGCTGATACTACTGTATTAGCTAAAATATCGACTGCCATAGCAGTCATATCTCCCATGTCCATAAATGCATAGAAGAAACAGTTATAAGCGGCAGATACCAGGAGTCCAATAACGGCTCCGGTGGAAGCGCCAGCTGAAGCAGAATTAGAACCGGCCTTGTTAAGAACATAGGAAAGAACTAATCCCCATAAAAGATTTCCGGCAATCAAAGCCCACCAGATCATATTCTCATCGCCGCGTTGAGCAGCTTTCCCTACTTCGCTTGTGTGTTCATTCATAAAATTCATAAGCAACATTCCCCACACTAACCATCCTAAAAGGAAATTGGCTACTCCGCCAATGATTCCTCCGACTAGAAATTTGTTCGTGTTCATAATTTTGGTTTTAGATGAAAAAATAAAATTCAAGTAAAAGATATAAATAAAATAACCGGGCAGTATTAATTGTTTTTCACAATTCAGATATTGTCTTTATTATTTAGCCATTAAACAACCATTTCTATTGATTTACAAGGGCTTTTGACTTTTTGCTTTCTGGCATTTTTTGTTGAATTTCGCCTGATGCAAGAAGTAAAAAGATTGCATCTGTATTAGTTTTCCAAAATCCTTCAACTTTCAATTACTATGTGTGGAATAGTTGGTTATACCGGCCCGAAAGAAGCTTATCCAATCATCATCAAAGGACTTAAAAGACTTGAATACCGGGGCTATGACAGTACTGGCGTAGCATTATTGAACAATGGACTAAAGGTTTATAAGAAAAAAGGGAAGGTAGCCGAGCTTGAGGAATCACTGATAGGAAAAAATTTACAGGCAAATACCGGAATTGGTCATACCCGTTGGGCTACACATGGTGAGCCCAGTGACCGAAATGCTCATCCACACCAATCGGCAAGCGGCAAACTTGCCATGATACATAA
>CAZOOT010000055.1:0-20149 GCA_964581455.1 uncultured Chitinophaga sp.
AAAAAGGGTGTTGACATTCTGGCAAATGCCGTGAAAGTTACTCTTGGACCAAAAGGTCGCAATGTAGTTCTTGAAAAAAAATTCGGTGCACCCGGAATTACTAAAGACGGTGTAAGTGTAGCAAAAGAAATTGAACTGGAAGACCCAATTGAAAATATGGGCGCACAAATGGTAAAAGAAGTTGCAAGTAAAACTTCAGATATTGCTGGCGATGGTACTACAACTGCAACTGTACTTGCTCAGTCTATTATTACAGAAGGATTGAAAAATGTAGCAGCCGGTGCCAATCCAATGGACCTGAAGCGTGGAATTGAAAAAGCAGTAAAAGCTGTTGTAGAAAACCTGGCAAGTCAATCTCAAAAAATTGGAAACGACAGCAAGAAGATAGAGCAGGTTGCTTCTATTTCTGCCAACAATGATAATGAGATCGGCAAATTGATTGCTATGGCAATGACCAAAGTAACTAAAGATGGTGTTATAACTGTAGAAGAAGCCCGTGGAATTGAAACAACAGTTGAAGTGGTAGAAGGAATGCAATTCGATCGTGGATACATTTCTCCATACTTTGTAACCAACAGCGAAAAAATGGTTGCTGAATTGGAGAACCCCTATATCCTGATCTATGATAAAAAGGTTAGCAGCATGAAAGACATTCTTCATATCCTGGAGAAAGTTGCTCAGCAAGGTGCTCCTTTGATCATCGTTTCAGAAGATCTGGAAGGCGAAGCATTAGCAACCCTTGTTGTTAATAAATTACGTGGAACTTTGAAAGTTGCAGCTGTAAAAGCTCCGGGTTTTGGTGACCGTAGAAAAGAAATGTTGCAGGATGTTGCCATCCTGACTGCAGGTATTGTAATCAGCGAAGAGCAGGGATATAAACTTGAAAATGCTGACCTTACTTATTTAGGAAGAGCAGAAAGAGTTGTTATAGACAAAGACAATACAACTATCGTAGGTGGAAAAGGAAAGAAAGCTGATATCACAGCCCGTATCAACCAGATCAAATCTCAGATAGAAGCTACAACTTCAGATTACGATAAAGAAAAATTGCAGGAGCGTCTTGCCAAATTAAGTGGTGGTGTTGCCGTACTACAGGTTGGTGCAGCTACAGAAATGGAAATGAAAGAAAAGAAGGATCGGGTTGACGATGCTTTGCATGCAACAAGAGCTGCTATCGAAGAAGGAATTGTACCGGGTGGTGGTGTTGCATTTATCCGTGCTATTGAAGCAATTGAGAAAATGAAGGGAAGCAACGAAGATGAAGCTACCGGTATTGCAATTGTAAGAAGAGCATTAGAAGAGCCACTTCGCCAGATAGTAGAGAATGCTGGAATTGAAGGTTCAATTGTAGTTCAAAAAGTGAAAGAAGGTAAGGCCGACTTCGGATTTAATGCAAGAACTGAAGTATACGAGAAGCTGATAGGAGCTGGAGTAATAGATCCAACCAAAGTTACCCGTGTTGCTTTAGAGAATGCCGCTTCAATTGCTGGTATGTTACTTACAACAGAGTGTGTAATTGCCGACAAGCCTAAGAAAGAAGAAGCACCTCATTCTCATGGTGCACCGGATATGGGTGGAATGGGTTATTAAGAAAACGATAAGTTTTTAAATATAAATCCCGCTTCTATTAGAAGCGGGATTTTCTTTTAAATCAAGCCGGCTAAGCGACATACTTATTGTACCTTTGCCGCTCGAAAAAAACAAAAGAAATGATCAGCGTAAGAGACCTCAAATTGGCATATGGAAAAAGAGTTTTATTTGAAGATGTAAATCTAAACTTCATCAAAGGGAATTGCTATGGTGTGATAGGTGCCAATGGAGCCGGAAAAAGTACTTTTCTAAAGATATTAAGTGGTGAAATAGAGCCTAATAAAGGGACTGTTGAAATAACTCCCGGAGAAAGACTTGCTGTGTTGAAACAAAACCAATTTGAGTTTGATCAGCAAACTGTTTTAAATACCGTGATGATGGGACACACTAAACTGTGGTCCATCATGAAAGAAAGAGAGTCCATTTATGCCCTGGCAGATTTTACTGAAGAAGATGGAATGAGAGCTGGCGAACTGGAAGGAGAATTTGGGGAAATAGGAGGGTATACAGCAGAAAACGATGCGGCAGTATTGTTAAGTGAATTAGGTGTAAAAGAAGAATATCATAATTCGTTGATGCAGGATATTCCTTCCAATTTAAAAGTCCGGGTACTTTTAGCACAATCACTTTTTGGAAATCCTGATATATTATTACTGGATGAGCCGACAAACGGCCTGGATATAGAAACCATCAGTTGGCTGGAAAATTTTCTGGCAGATTATGAGAATATTGTTTTGATCGTAAGTCACGATCGTCACTTTTTGGATGCTGTATGTACGCATGTGACAGATGTAGACAGGCAGAAAATAAAAATCTTTACAGGTAACTATACATTCTGGTACGAGAGTTCTCAGTTAATGGCCCGCCAGCTTTCTGATAAGAATAAGAAAACTGAAGATAAGCGTCAGGCTTTGATTGATTTCATTGCCCGGTTCAGTGCCAATGCATCTAAGAGCAAACAGGCAACATCCAGGAAGAAAGCACTGGAAAAACTTACTATCGATGAGATAGAACCCAGTTATAGAAAATATCCCGGAATTATTTTTCAACAATTACGTGAAGTTGGAAACCAGGTGCTGGATACAGATAAACTGACAAAATCAATTGATAATCGTATCTTATTTAAAGATGTAAGTTTTACAGTTAATAAAGGAGATAAGATTGCAATTCTTAGCCGTGATCCACTGGCAGTAACCAGTTTTTTTGAAATAATTACAGGTGAAACTACTCCGGATAGTGGCTCTTATTCATGGGGCACAACAGTTACTTATGCTTTCCTGCCACAGGAGAATAGCAATTTTTTTGAAGAGAAGATGAACCTGATGGATTGGTTAAGACAGTACGTCCCCCCACATGTTACAGATGTGGATGAACCTTTCTTAAGAGGGTTTTTGGGTAAGATGCTTTTCAGTGGCGATGATGTAATGAAGATGACTGATGTATTAAGCGGAGGAGAAAAAGTTCGTTGTATGCTTAGCAGAATGATGTTGCAGAATCCAAATGTAATTCTTCTGGATCAACCAACAAACCACCTGGACCTGGAAAGTATTCAAAGCTTCAATGAACAATGCACCGATTATAAAGGAATTGTTTTGATGACAAGTCATGACCATACTTTCATGCAGACAGTTGTCAACCGTGTTATTGAATTAACGCCAAAAGGGATCATAGACCGGTTGATGGAATTTGATGAATACCTTGTTGATGAAAGAGTGAAAGCGTTGAAAGAAGAGATGTATAATTAAATCCAGATTGATTTTATATACTGTTTTTATGAATCATCGTATCAACGTAGTATTTCCTTTTTGTGTATACAATTTATTATCTAGCCCCAATCCCTGAACCATCCAGACGAATGTGCCGGAACCCTGCATCATTCCTTTAAAAGTGCCGTTCCACCCGGGGTCATTTGATTTCATATCATAAACTAATTGACCCCATCGGTTATAAACCCTGAAAAATTTAAATTCCTTAATGCCAAAATGTGCGGGCCGCAAAAGATCATTTACCCCGTCATTATTGGGAGTAAAAGCATTGGGTACATAAATTTTTACTTCCCTGATAGATTTTACCAACTGTGTATCGGTAGTTAAACAACCTGTTATTGTTTTTATTTCTATTTGATATATTTGGTCAATATTAGAGCCAACCTTAAATACAGGATTGATCGTTTCGGGGTCATTAAGATGAACAGATGGTTTCCAGATTGTAGAAACACCAAATGTCCTGGCATTTAACTGTAATGGATTATTGACGACTGCATATTGAACAGGATAGTTGATCCCCAGTCTTGGAGATTCTATAATGACATTTTCAACTCTTGTTGACAGATTGCATCCGATAAAGTTAAATAGCACTGCATTATAAGTACCGGATTGGGTTGCATGATATCTTGTTAGTGTTGCCCCCCTGATTGCAACATTATTTTTGTACCATTGAATACTGTCAGCTTTTTGTACATAAAAAACTGTACTGTCATTTGATGTAACACAGTAAAGGGTATTCCCTGCTACCCGAAGTGAACTGTCAATATAAGGTGCTGTTACTAAAACTGTATCTCTACTTTCGCAGCCCCCGCCGGTACTTCGCACAATTAGTTCGTAAGCAGTATTGCTGGATGGTCCTGCTCTTGGATTAGCGATGTATGCATTTGTTAAACCAGTTTGTGGACTCCAGCTGTAGGATACACCAGGTTTAGGATTTTCGCCAAGCCTGACCAGTTCCTGGTTACAGGAAATGACATCAACACCGGCATATGCTTTTAATGTAAGTGTATCGACAAGTTTTGCATATAAAGTATCCAGGCATCCATATCCATTATAAGGAGTTATTTCAACTGCGATCGTCGTTCCCACTGGCGGAGGGGGTGTAAATCTTATTATTTGCAGTGATCCTAAATTCTGAGAAAAAGAATTATTATACCATGTATAATTTGCGTAACCATATGGCGCAACAACATTCACAGCTGTATCATCAGGGCAATAAGTGGCACCAACAAATTCACTGCTGCATTCTGTATTTACATCTATATAGGCATAACCAAAATGTCTGACGAAAGTGCAGTCCGCTGTTTTAAAAAACAACTGAATCGTTTTGCCTGCTTTTCCATTTAAATTAATTGTAACAGCCGACCAATCTTTGCGCCAGACTGCTACGGAATCTGAATTGGGAGATATAAAGAAACCGGGTAATGGTGACCCGCTTGGGAAAAAAGTAAATGAAGAGCAATCTATCAATTCATTATCTGTAATATTTGTAATTATAAGTTCGAGTCTTGGTTGTTGAAACTGCTGATGTCGTGGATCCTGGAAAACTACTGCATAGTTATAGATCAAAGAATATGTATTTCTATTGGTAGGAATGGTAAATTCATACGAAATACCTTCAGCTTCAGTACCACCTAAATTATTTCCAAGTTTAACTGAATAACCACTTCCGTTTGGACAAATAACAGGAAAGCCTCCGTAATAATCTGTTTCATTATATGAATTATTCGCATCAAAAATTTCATGCCTGCCAAATATAGGCCCGCTCGTAGAATTCAGGTTAATTACATTATTGCCACTCACTGCTGCAACTGAACCGATATAGCAGGTCCAACCATTGAAATTTCCATTTTCAAAATCTATGTTATTTGGACAACCCTGAGCATCAATTTTTAAAACAGAAAATATTAAAACCAGTAATGTGAATAATCCTTGAGTGTATAAAAATTGATGATAATTAATATGATAGTTTAAACAAACCTTCACTGGTTTTGAATTGGTTCTTAAAATTAGAACTCTTTTTATATATATCGGTGTTTCTGATTTCTTAGTTGCCGGAGAAATAATATTTGTTTGTATTCAATCAGAAGAGACAAAAGGATTTGATAAATGTTTAATCCAATTCTATAACTTTTATATTTTTCCATCTTACTTTTATATCACCACCGTCATGAATTTGCAGTGCAATAAATCCATTGCCATCACCGATCTTTTCATCAATAATATTAACCATCATATGGCCATTTAGCCAGGTAGTTACTTCATCATTCACCACCCTTAATTTTAATTTGTTCCATTTACCGGGTTGTAAATATTTTTCATGGGCGGAATTGGGTTTTATCAGCCAGCCCCGTCCGTAAGATTCATAAATACCTCCGGTATGCAGATTCAGGGGTGCCACTTCACATTGCCATCCACTGATCTTTACTCCTTCTATTGAAGAACGAAAGAAAACGCCACTATTCCCGTTTGATTCTTGTTTGAACTGCAACGTAAGCTCAAAATTCTTATAGGTTTTTTCAGTCGAGAGATAACCATATTTTTTTTCCGGACCACTTTCACAAACCAATTCCCCTTTTTCTATATACCATTTTTCTGTACCATGAATCTTCCAGCCGCTAAGGTCTTTCCCATTGAAAATAGAAACAGCTTGCTGAGATAAAAGTGAAATGGAATATAGCAGGTTAATTGAAAAAAAAATTGTTTTCATTTTGAAATGTTTTATGGAAGTTATGAATTACTTCAGAACTTTAAATTTGTATTTCTAATCTTAGTTTTATTATCTTAGGTTTCAGTCAGGCAATAACCCTGAAAGTCAACTATGGTTCAATCAAAGGGCTTTCCACGAACGATCGGATTTTCTACTGCAACTGCAATTGTTATTACAACCATTATTGGATCTGGTATTTTCATGCGGCCAGCTGAGATGGCAGCCTTACTAGGGTCTCCTTCATTAATTTTTTTAACCTGGATTATTGCAGGCCTTTTTACCATGTTAAGTGTAATGGTATTGGCAGAAGTAGGAGCGATGCTTCCTGAAACGGGAGGTAATTATGCATTCATGCGGCATATGTATGGTGATTTCTGGTCCTATCTATATGGCTGGGCTGCTTTTGCTGTTGTGAATGGTGCCGGTACAGCTGGCATTGCATTTATTACATCACAGTACGCCGAATATTTTATTACACTGCCAAAATTTTCAGTTGAAATAGAACAATCGATGATCTTTCATATTCCTTTGGTAGGCGATATCTACCCGCTTGAAAATTTCGGAGTAAAAATTCTTACTGTTATAATTCTTTGCATTTTTACTTTCGTAAGCTACCGGAGTACAAAAACAAGCGGGTTATTAAATTATATTTTTTCACTTGCAAAAGTTACTGCGATTATAATACTTGTCGGAGGCTTGTTTTTTTCCGGCAATGGTCATTTTAATAACTTATTTGAATCTTCTTCTGTAATCAAGCCGGTAGGATTTGCAATGGTGGCAGCCATGGTTGCTGCCAGTAACGGTGCTTTACAATCTTTTGATGGTTGTAATAATTTGCTGAACATTGCCGGAGAAATAAAAGATCCGGGTAAGAATATTCCAAAAAGCTTATTCGCCGGCCTTTCAGTTTGCATAGTAGTTTACCTGTTGATAAACGCCGCTATGATCTATATACTGCCAGTAGACCAAATGGCAGGATCAACACTGGTAGCATCAGATGCAGCTTCTGTTGCTTTCGGAATCATTGGCGGCGGGTTGGTGGCTTTTTTAATTTGTTTATCTGTACTGGGTACCACCCAATCCAGTGTATTTACCCCACCCAGAATGACATTTGCAATGGCACAAAACGACCGGTTTTTCAGGATAGCGGGTGTGGTTCATCCCCGGTTTCAAACTCCTGGTAATGCTTTATTATTTCATCTTGGATTAATGATAGTAATGGTATTAAGCGGATCGTTTTTTATACTGGCCGATATGTACATTTTTATCGTTTGGATCTTTAATTTAATGATGATGGTCGGGCTATTTATTCTGCGAAAAAAGATGCCCGAAAAAGAAAGACCATACAAAGTATGGGGTTATCCATGGATGCCGGTATTTGTAATAATTTTCAATGCTTTTTATCTTGTAATTACTTTAGTGGATGATATTCAGAACTATATTGATGGGAAATCGATGCTTATGAATTCGGTTTTTGGGATTGCAGTTACTGCTTTGGGCATCCCTCTCTATTTCTATTTCAAATGGAAATATAAAGAGAAGAAAATGGATTATGTTAAACCTTGACCAGTATTTATCTTTTATTTAAATTAGTATTACGAACCTTTTATCCGATCCTACTATTCCCGTTAATCCTGTTGGGAAAAGACCGTATCCACGCCAGCAGGTATTCCAAAAAAAGGAATTCGGGTTGAACCAAGACTTGCAAAAAAATAGTTTAAACAAACCCCGGAAAATCCGGGGTTTGCATTTATTTAAAATGCTTTTTTAATTTCTTCAGCACTGGCCATTTCAATCATTGCTGTAAGTTCCTGCATTAATTTATCATCACTTCCGTTATATCCCACCGATTTAAATCGTATCATCCCTTTTTTATCAATCACAAATTTTGTGGGAATACCTTCTACTTTAAATTCTGTAACAATTTTATCATCATTGTCCATCAACACATGAAAATTGTATTTGTTCTTTTCAATAAAATCAGCAGCGTTTTTTTCTTTTGCATCACCACTTTCCCAGGTATCAATAAAAACAAATTTTACATTAGGGTCATCTTTGTATTTATTCACCATTTTTTGCATACCCGGAAAACTTGCAATACAGGGGCCGCACCAGGTAGCCCAGAAATCAACAATTACTGTTTTCCCTTTTAATTCTGTCAGGCTTACCTTTTTTCCATTTAAGTCGAGTAAAGTGAACATGGGGGCTGTTTCATTAATCATGGATTTACGTAATTCTTCCAGCATTTTTAAATAGGACTCTTTTTCAAGAGCAGCGATATATGCATCAAAGCCTGTTTCTGATTTTTTATTTTTAACGTAAGCCCTTTTTAAAACGTCTTTTATATCTCCTGAAGACTTGCCGTCTTTTACAAACTGTTCAATTTCCTTTACATAAATTTTTTTAGGCAATACTTTTTCGGCAAGTAAAGCATAAGTATTGTTTTGCTCAGGGTCTTTCCCTTTGTTAATAACCATTGCGGATTCTTTGGCAAATGGGAATCCTTTTTTATAATTACCCATTCTGTACATAACCATGGCATAGGTGTCTGCATACATGGCATAGGTGTATTCATTGTTTTTTACCCATTGTTTTTGGGTAAGGTAAGCAGGTTTTTCCCCGGTAGGTTTTTTCCATTGATCCCTTGCAGCTTCAGTGGCTATTCTTGAAAATTCTTCAGCCAGGTCCAGGTTGTCGCTGGTTTTCTGCATTTCCCATGCAGCATTATTATAAAGGGACGCTAATTCTGAATTATCTTCTATCCCTGATTCCTGTATTTCCTTTTTAAAATTTACCCAATCCTTATTTCTCATGTATGATGAAGCAATTGCTGTTTTATAATAACCTGCATTTGACTTATAAGCACTCCACTTTTCATTCGTCTCAATATTTAATAAAATTTTTGCCAGCATTTCTTTTTTCTTCACCATATCATTTTCCTGTTGAAATTTTTGCATTGTTTCTGTTATTACCCAGTTGCCATTGGGAAACTTTTCCTTTTTTAATGCGGAAACAAATTTTGCCTGCTCTGGTAATTTAGCAAGTGTATATAGGTTTTCCAGGGTTGAAAAATCAGGTTCATCATTCAGTCCTTCCTTCATAAGCCATTCAACTTCTTTCTGAATAATTTTTGCTGCTTCATCTTTTTTTACCAGGGATTGTAAACGGGTATAGTTGTAAAGGTTTTTTCTTTTACTTTCCGGATAATTAATGAATTCTTGTTCCATTGCTTCTAATGCTTTGTCATTATTTCTTTCTACACCAACCCGGTTACCCATATATTGATAAAACTGCGATAAGGTATAGAAGCTTTCTTTGCGGGGTTTATCATTATCGTAAAAAATAATTGTATACCCTTCATTAAAATTATTGTCATATTTATTATCAGCAGAAAACCCCAGGTATAAAAATTTAACACTGGTATCGGTAATTATTGTGCCGGTATATTTCTTTCCTGAACGTGTAATTTTCAGATCATCCATTTTACTGCCTTTGTTTCCAAAAGTTTCGATCAATGCTTCTACTGGCAATATTGTATTGGCAATATCACCGGCAGGTTCATATGTAAAACTGATAATATCCCCCGGTTTGGGTTTTTCAGGAGTATAAGTAAAACTTTTCTGTGCCTGAACAGATATTGCAATAAGCAATACCAGTATTGTTATGCATTTTCTTTTAAGCATGGTTATAGAGTTTTAGAACAGAAAGTTAGCATTAGTTGATAAAATAAGGAGTTAAAAGAGGTAATTGATTATTTATATCCAACAGGAAAATGTCAATATGCGGAACTATAATATTGATGCAAATGGAGATGAACTCTGATTTTTGCCATTATATTTGTTCTGGTTAAAATATTAAGAATGAAGCATATGAAATGGATCGGGTTGTTGATCGTGGGGTTATTGATCGCTTCCTGTTTTACTCCCTGGGTTGTTATTGAGTCAAAGAGTATTATAGTCAGTGGGGTAGATGCTACAGGCACAAATTTTGGCAAACCCGGTTATATACATTTTGTATTGAGTTCTTTCTTTATTGTATTCCATCTTATTCCAAAAGTATGGGCGAAAAGATGGAACCTGCTTGTAGTTGCTTTGAATATTGCCTGGGCAATAAGAAATTACTTTATCATTTCTGCATGCAGGGATGGAGAATGCCCGGAGAAACAAACCGGGTTATATCTTGTTTTGATCTCCTCTGTTTTACTAATGGTATCTGCCATGTTTCCAGATGTGAAAATGACAGAAGAAAAAAAATCCTGAAAAGTTCTTCAATTTTTTGAAAAATGATTTAGTCCAAAATGGCTAAACTTTTTCTGATGATCTCAACACATTCTTCTATTTGTTCTTTTGTAATGATCAATGGAGGTGCAAACCTGATCCTGTCACCATGAGTTGGTTTTGCAAGTAACCCATTTTCCTTTAGTTCAAGACAAAGTTCCCATGCTGCATCTTTGTTTGAATGTTTAATAATAATGGCATTTAATAATCCCTTTCCCCGTATAGTTGTTATATGCGGCGATTGAATATCATTTAACCCCTTTCTCAGTAATTTACCCATGGCTTCTGCATTTTCTTCCATGTTTTCATCTTTCAATACCTGTAATGCTGCTATCGCTGTTTTACATGATAGAGGATTTCCTCCGTAAGTACTACCATGTTCACCGGGTTTAATCGTCATCATGATCTCATCGTCAGCCAGCACTGCACTTACAGGCAACATGCCTCCGCTTAAAGCTTTTCCCAACAGAAGTATATCCGGTCTTACCTGCTCATGATCGCAGGCAAGCATTTTACCTGTTCTCGCCAACCCAGTTTGAATTTCATCAGCAATGAACAAAACATTGGCTGCCTCACATAGTTTTTTTGCTTTAGCCAGATAACCTTCATCAGGGACCAGCACACCAGCTTCACCCTGGATTGGTTCTACTAAAAAGCCGGCAACGTTTTTATCTTTCAAGGCATTTTCAAGTGCAGGAATATTGGTATAAGGTATTATTTCAAATCCATCAGTAAAAGGTCCAAAGTTTTTTGTTGCCAGCGGATCTGTACTGAATGAAATAACAGTTGTGGTACGACCATGAAAATTTCCTTCACATACAATGATCTTTGCTTTTCCTTCTTCGATCCCTTTTACCTGGTAAGCCCATTTACGGCATAATTTAATACCTGTTTCAACAGCTTCAACTCCGGTATTCATTGGCAATACCTTATCATATCCGAAAAAACTTGTAATATATTGGCAATATTCCCCCATCAGATTTGTATGAAATGCCCGGCTGGTAAGCGTAAGTTTTTGGGATTGCGCAAGAAATGCCTGTAGAATCTTTGGATGGCAATGCCCCTGGTTAATGGCTGAATAACCACTCAAAAAATCATAATATTTTTTCCCTTCGGTGTCCCATACAAACACACCGGCACCTTTTTCCAAAACAACCGGTAAGGGATGATAATTATGAGCTCCATATTTTTTCTCAAGTTCCAGATGATGTTGTGTCTTTTCAGACATTTGAATTGTAGTATACATAAAAAAATAAGTTAATTATTATAGTGTAGTAAATAGAAAACATCCCCGATAGGGGTAAACAGATGATTAACCTCGATGATTTAACAGATCGAGATTTTGTTTCAGAAAGAAGAGTATGGTTATATTCTGTTTGATTGTCCGAAATTTGTCCGAAGGACCCCTTCGGGGATGCAAGATAAGAAAAGAAATATTATAGGGCAAATGAGGAAAACAGAGTATTGATTTAGATAATGAAACTACAAAATCACAGATTCTTGTCATACCGAGCGATGATAAGTAAGTTTTCAAAATGTTAGAAATTAAGCGAGGTATCTCAATGGGATGTAAATGTTTGAGATACTTCGCCTGAATTCATTAAACTATAATTGATTTGTGAGCATGGGTTCGGTATGACAAGAGCCCGATTGTTTAAAATTTTTTCAAACTTTCAGACTTTTGACATGTCGAGACACAATAATTTTGATGCTTGTATTAAAGTTAACTAAGGCGAGACATCTCAAACGCTAACAAATAGAAAATGTGTTTATATATAACAAACATCTTTATTTTGTTTACATCGTAACCAATCCTGAAAGAAAGGTGTTATATATCGGTGTTACGAACAACCTTGAAGCCAGATTAGGTGAGCATTATTTCAACAAAGGAAATCCAAAAACATTTGCAGGAAAATATTATTGTTATAATTTAATTTACTATGAGGAATTTCAATATATCAATGAAGCAATAAGAAGAGAAAAGGAATTAAAAAGCTGGAGCAGGATGAAAAAAGAAAATCTTATTAAGGCAATAAATCCTGATTGGTTTATTTTGAATAATAAAGTTTGTATGCATTGGCCACCAAAGGGTAAATCAACAAGATTTTGATTTGCTTTATTTTAGTAGTCTCTGAGATGCCTCACTGAGATTATTTAAATTCTAATGTTTGTTTAATTTCGGTTCGGCATGACAAGTGTCAATATGGTTGATGATATAGTTGTCATTCGAATTAAAATAATAATTAATCTATGGCTTATACAATTCCTTCCGGCACCCGCATCGGGCATATTCATTTAAAAGTCAGCGATCTTGAAAAGTCTTTAAAATTTTACCGTGATCTGCTGGGATTTGAAGTTCAGCAATATTTTGGCGATAGTGCAGCATTTATTTCAGCAGGTGGTTACCATCATCATATCGGATTGAATACCTGGCATAGTAAGCATAAAGGTCCGGCTCCTGTAAATACTGCTGGTCTATACCATACTGCGATCTTGTTTCCAACGAGGAAGGATCTTGCCATTGCACTCAAAAGACTGATAGATGCAGGTTATCCGCTTACTGGTGCTTCGGATCATGGGGTGTCAGAAGCGATCTACCTGGATGACCCGGATAAAAATGGTGTTGAATTATATTGGGACAGACCGGAAGAAAACTGGCCCAGGGATGAGAATGGAAAATTGAAAATGATAACTGCTGCTCTTGATTTAAATGAACTTTTGAAATTAGCTATATAGTATTTGCGTGAAATAATTTTTTGAAAAACCTTCTTTTAATTCAATTTCTTTTTTAAAGATTCCATAAACTGCAGATCCGCTGCCGCTCATGGAAGCATAGCTGGCACCAGCTTTATAAAGTTTTTCTTTGATCAATGAAATTTCCGGATTTTTTGCGAAAACAATTCTTTCAAAATCATTTACCAACACATCCTTCCATGATTCAATGGGCAGGGAAACAATATTTTTTAATTTTCCAGAAACTTCAGGTTTGGACTGCAAATTCAATTTTGAAAAAGCCCAACTAGTATTAATATGGATGTCCGGCACAACAAGCAGGATCTTATAAGAAGAAAGATCGAGATTTATTTCTTCAAGGATCTCTCCGCGTCCTTTAGCTATACAAGGTTTGTTGATCAGGAAAAAAGGACAATCGCTGCCTGATTGCTGTGCATAATCCATTAGTTTTTCCATAGAAATCCCCAATCTGAATTTAGTATTCAATAGCTGAAGCATGAATGCTCCGTCAGCACTACCTCCACCCAGGCCGGCACCCATCGGAATTGTTTTATGCAAATGAATCTTAACAGCTGGTAAATCCGGAAAATCTTTTTTCAGCAGCTGGTAAGCTTTCAAACAAAGATTATCATTTTCATTTCCGTTTATTTTCAATCCGCTTAATGAAATCTCTGTCTTTTTATCAGTTTCAATAACTTCTAAAATATCTTTCATCAACAGCGGATAGAAAACAGTTTCAAGTTGATGAAAGCCATCTTCCCGTTTATAAAGGACGGATAAGCCAAGATTTATTTTACAATTAGGAAAAGAGATCATAGAAACATGATTTGCCTGACATATCAGATGCGTTAATCAAACAGGAACCTGCATAACAAATAAACAATAAAAAAGGGAATCATTTTCCTGATTTCCCTTTATTCTTTCTGATCAAAAAAATATAATTCTATTTTTTCTTTTTCTTTCTGTTATTGATCTCGTCTCTGATGGCTATGGCCCGGATATAATCTTCATTTTCCAGCACTTCATTCAAAAGAGCATTCAGGTCTTCCAGTGTCATTGTTTTAAGATCTTCATTTCCGGTGCTTTCTTCCATATGTACTTCTTTTGGTTCTTTTGGTTCCTTTGTTTTTTTCTTTTTACCTGTTGTCTCTTCCATCAGGATTCCTGCACTTTCCAGGATGGTTTCATAAGTATAAATCGGGCATCCAAACCTTACTGCCAGCGCCAAAGCATCTGAGGTTCTGGAATCAATTTCTACGGTGTCATTTTCAGAGGAACAAACCAGTTTAGAATAAAAGATCCCTTCCTGCAGGTCGTTAATAATTATTTCGTGAAGATCCAGGTTAAAGGCATTCATAAAATTTTTCATCAGGTCATGTGTCAGTGGACGGCTAGGCTGCATTTTCTCCAAAGCCACGGCAATAGCCTGTGCTTCAAAACCTCCTATAACAATGGGTAAACGACGGAGGCCATTCACTTCACCCATTACAACAGCGTAGGAATGGGTTTGGGTAATACTATGCGAAAGGGCCACTATTTCCAATTCAATTTTCTTCATAATAATCACACGAAACTAAGGGTTTTTAGGAAAATAGAAATACTCTTCAGTGTATTGGAAATTATCCAAAATACTTATAACAAAAAAGGCCAACCAATATACGGTCAGCCGTTTGCAAATTAATAAAAATTATAGTTAGGCTATCCTTTTTAGTTTCTTAATTGCATCTATCATTTTAGGAACGATTTCAAATGCATCTCCAACAATTCCATAATCTGCAGCTTTGAAGAAAGGTGCTTCCGGATCCTTATTGATGACAACTATCACTTTACTTCTGTTTACCCCGGCCAGGTGCTGGATAGCGCCGGAGATGCCTATTGCTATATATAAACTGGGGGCAATTGCCGTTCCGGTTTGCCCTACATGCTCATTATGCGGACGCCAATTTGCATCAGCTACAGGGCGGCTACAAGCCGTAGCAGCATGTAATAATTTTGCAAGTTCTTCCACCATTCCCCAATTCTCCGGGCCCTTCAATCCACGACCGGCACTCACTACAATTTCAGCTTCCGTCAACGACACTTCGCCACTTAATTTATTTACAGCAGTTACCTTTACTTTGGAATTATCAATATTTACATTAGCAGATACAATCTCAGCACTGCCTTCACCTTCTATTGTTTGATATGCATTTGGATTCAGTGCAATGATCTTTATATCGGTATTCAGAGAAATATTTGCAAATGCTTTTCCTGAAAATACTGTTTTCTTTACTACAAACCCGTTGCTGGTTTCAGGTAGTGCAACGGCACCTGAAACAAGGCCTGCTTTTAGATTAACGGAAAGCCGTGGGGCGATGGCTTTGCCATCCACGTTATTTGAAAACACGATCACTTTAGCTCCGGATTGTGTTGCTACCTGAGCAATCGCTTTCGTATAAACCTGGGCATCGAAATGATTCAGTAATTCATTATTTACATGATGAACTTTTTTAACTCCATATTTCCCCAGTGTTGCCAGGTCCTCAACGGAACTGCCCAATACTACCGCTTCAGCTGTTGTACCAAGTTGTTCTGCTATCTTCACACCATAAGTCATCGCTTCATATGATGCTTTTTTTACGTGGCCCTCAGCAGTATCTACAAATATTAAAACAGACATAAATTATTTTTAAGATTCAGAATTTTAAATTGCTTTTGCTTCTTCTTTTAATAACCTTACAAGTTCTTCTACATTATCAGGAGACACTAATTTCACTCCTGCTTTTGCAGGTGGTAATTCAAAACTGCTGATACTGGTTAATGTTTCTGTGGCGATTGGCTCCACTACTTTCAAAGGCTTTGTTCTTGCAGACATGATGCCCCTCATGTTTGGTATACGTTGTTCTGCAACCCCTTTCTGACAACTGACAACAACCGGTAATTCCACTTCGCAAACTTCTTCACCACCTTCTATTTCTCTTTTTATTGTTGCTTTAGAACCAGCCAGGTCAAATTTAATGGCTAAAGAAACATAGGGCATATCTAATAGTTCAGATACCATTCCACCAATAGATGAACCATTGTAATCAATTGTTTCCTTACCGGTAAATATCAGATCATAGGCCCCTTGTTTTGCAACTTCAGCTATTTGTGATGCGATATAAAAACTATCGTGACTATCAGCATTTACACGAATTGCTTCATCTCCGCCCAATGCCAATGCTTTTCGGATAATAGGATCCGCATCAGGAGTTCCAACTGTTACCAGGTGTATCACTACAGAAGCATCAGCTTCTTTCAACTCAATTGCCCGAACAAGGGAATACCATTCATCGTATGGATTGATGATCCACTGTACCCCATTGGTATCGAATTTCGTGTTGTTATCGGTGAAGGCTATTTTTGCCGTGGTATCAGGAGTTTTACTGATACAAACAAGAATTTTCATTCGAGAAATTTTAATTTAAAAAATTGGTTGTTTATGCAACCAAAGCAAAGATAAGGGGGAGTAAATTAATAATTGTCAATTATTAATTAATAATTTTTAATGATGGAAAGAATTGAAAAATTAAAGGAATTTCTGCAAACTAATCCTGCTGATAGTTTTGTTCAGCATGCATTGGCACTGGAATATATTAAGCTGGGAAATGATAAAGCAGCAAGACTGCTTTTTGAAACTGTATTGAAAAGGGAACCGGGGTATATTGGCAGTTATTATCATCTTGCTAAATTGTTGGAAAGAACCGGTGAAAATGAGGAAGCCATCAAAGTATATGAAAGAGGAATGGAAGAAGCAAAAAAAGCCGGCGATCAACATTCCTTAAGTGAATTAAGAAGCGCATACGAGGAACTAACATTTTAAAATGAGTTTAACAGATAAATTCAGGGACCAGGTAAAGCAGAGGAATCTTTTTTCAGAAAAAGACAATCTACTGCTGGCTGTAAGCGGGGGTGTTGATTCTGTGGTGCTTTGTGAATTATGCAAGCAGGCAGGTTTTCATTTTAAAATTGCTCATTGTAATTTTCAATTAAGAGGGGAGGAGAGTGAAAGGGATGAAAGATTTGTAGCATTGCTTGAAGAAAAATATAAGGTTGAGGTTAAGGTTAAGAAATTTAATACAGAGAGCTTTGCACAGAAAAATAAAATTTCTATCCAGGAAGCTGCCAGGATTTTAAGATATAGATGGTTTGATGAACTGACTACTCCAAATTCCCAAACTCCAATTCCTGATTATATACTTACAGCTCACCATGCTGATGATAATGCTGAAACTTTACTGATGAATTTCTGCCGTGGCACCGGGTTGCACGGGTTAACAGGTATTCCGATGAAACATAGAAATGTGATCAGGCCTTTATTGCCATTTTCAAAAGACGAATTATTGAATTTTGCGAAAGAAAACAATCTTGATTATGTTGAAGACTCTTCAAACCAATCCAACTACTATACAAGAAATTTATTCAGGAATGAGATCATTCCTGCTATAAGTAAAGTCTTTCCAAAGGTTTCAGAAAATCTGAATGATAATATCAGCCGGTTTAAAGAGATAGAAAATTTATATAAATTTTCTGTGGAGGAGATCAGAAAAAAATTATGCAAAACAAAAGGATCTGAAATTCATATTCCTGTAAAGCAGTTGTTGGGCTTCAGGAACAGGGCTCTCATATTTGAAATTATTGCCGAATATGGTTTTTCTGAAAAACAAGTGGAGGAGGTGATCAAATTGGCAGAAAGTGATTCTGGAAAATATATAGATTCACCACTTTTTGCTTACCGGATTATCAAACACAGGCATTGGTTTATTATCAACCCGGTTAATAGTTCCGTATCAACAACAATAATTATTGAAAAAACTGATCAATCTGTTTTATTTGAGGACGGGATGCTTAAGTTAAACTGGCTACATGTTCCGCCAGCATCTTTTAAAAATGAAGCAGGCAATTTTGATGAACGTTTAATAGAATTTCCTTTAATCCTCAGAAAAAGAAAAACCGGAGATTATTTCTATCCATTTGGGTTGAAAAAGAAAAAGAAAGTTTCCCGTTTTTTAATTGATGAGAAATATTCAAAAACCGAAAAGGAAAAAATATGGGTGCTGGAAAACAATAAAAAGATCATCTGGGTGGTAGGAAAGCGGATAGATGACAGATTTAAAGTAACTGATAAAACCAAATCAGTTTTACAAATAAGATTAGAAACTGGCAATATATGATTGTACCTGCTCAATAAACCGGGGTAGTACCGGGTAATCAGACATGGCATATCCTAATGCAATTAAAAATCCAATGCCATAAACGGCGCCCCAGATATGAGCAGAGTGATTTACATTATCTGCAGCTTTTTTCTCCAATACTGTTGACACTACCAAATAAAGCAAGCCGAAAATAAACCCGGGGATCATAACCGGGATAAAGATCAGTCCCATTTTTTGTAAAGGGAAAAGCAGAATAAATGAAAAAATAACAGCAGACACAGCACCGGATGCACCAAGACTTCTGTAATAATAATCGTTCTTGTGTTTTGAATAAGTTGGCATCAGGCAGGCTATAAGAGATGATACATAAAGGGCTATGTAAACAATTTTTCCTGCAGATCCGAAAATAACACTGAACCCGGTTTCAACATGTACACCAAAAATATAAAGTGCATACATATTGAAAGCAAGATGTCCGATATCAGCATGGATCAAACCACAACTGATAAACCGGTACCACTGATTGTTTTCATGCACCGCAGGCGGATAAAATATTAAATCATTAATAATTCGGTTATTATAAAAACCTGCAACAGAAACCATGCAGGTAATGATGATAATGATTAGTGTGATTGATAGCTCCATGTGGTAAATGTAGATTGAGAGGCCGACCCTTCAAAATTTATTTGTGATGATATTTTTCATTTCGGATAATGGTACAGGCCCGGTAAACCTGTTCGGCCAAAATCAACCTGACCAACTGATGAGGAAAAACAAGCTGTGACAGGCTCCATTTAAAATTTGCTCTTTTCAATACAGCTTCATCCAGTCCAAAAGCACCACCAATTAAAAAAACAATTTTTTTTTCACTTTCGTTTACTCTTTTCTGAATAAAGCCGGCGAGTTCTTCCGAGCTCATTTGTTTGCCTTTTTCATCCAGGGCTATTAAATAATCATCCTTATTCAGCCAATCAAGAATAATTTCTCCTTCTTTTTTTTTTAGATCCATTTCACTCATCATGCCTGAATTTTTAGGCATGGGAATAATTGTCCATTCCACTTTATAATATTTGGAAATACGATTGGTGAATTCTTCAATTCCATTTTTTACATATGGGTCATTGTTTTTTCCTATACTCCAGAATTGCAGTTTCATATGCTTGCAGGATAATTGAAATGAAATTTTATTTTAAAGGTAACAACAGTTTCAATGAAAAGAAAAAGGCTTCTGGATCTGAGAAGCCTTTTATGCGCAAAGTATTTTTATTTTAAAATGCCTTTTTTCCTTCTTCTTTGATCTGTACTTCGGTAACAGGCCCGAGCTTTTCTGCTATTTTTTTAATTTCCTCCGATTTGCCGATCAGTACAAATTGCAGTTTATCTTTCGGAAAATATTTTGCAATTATTTCTTTTGATTTTTCAAGTGTAAGCCCATCTACGTTTTTTTCAAAATTGTTGATAAATGATTCGTCAAAATTGTACCAGAACATTTGTGTCATTAATCCTGCAAGTTGTCCGGCAGTTTCGTATCGTGGCGGAAATAATCCTTTCACATAATTTTTTGCTGAAGTAAGTGAAGTATCATTGATGCCATCGGAATGTAATTTGTTCAGGACTTCAAGTGCTTTATCTATTGCAGGCTCTGTGGTTTTACCAGCAGTAAAAGTAGAGATATGAAATGTGCCTCCATTTTTTAATGCGGTGAAACGGCTGTTGGCACCATAAGTCAGGCCGGTATTAACCCTTAACTCATCATTGAGCATTGAAGTAAAGCGGCCGCCGAATAAGGTATTAATAACATCAATTGCGACGTAATCAGGATTGTTGCGGCTAATACCGGGAGCACCGATATAAAATGTGGTTTCTCTTGCATCGTCTTTATTTATCAACAATACTCTT
>CAZOOT010000056.1:0-3477 GCA_964581455.1 uncultured Chitinophaga sp.
ACTCAGTTCTAAATCTTCCGGCTGTGGTTGATTGACCGGAGGATTGATCTCCTCCTCCACTTCTTCTTCAGGTTCCTTTTCAATTATTTTAAACTCTGGCTGATTGGATTTTTCTTCGGGCAGATTTGTTAATAATACGGTTCCCCCGTTACTTTTCAGATGATTCCCTTTTTCTGTGTCCGCATCATCATCAGCAGCAAAAGAGTCATTAATTGTTTTTCCGTTTGAAGCAGACAAAAGGTCTTCAGGATTTTCTTCCTCTAAAGGCTCAGTTACAGATTTTGATTTAGCCGGAATTTTAAAAGAAGGATTAAACTGCCAGATGATATATGAAAAAGCTAAAACGAAAATCAAGGCCCCGGTTCCTAAACTACCCATGAGCCTTTCCAACCAGGCTACACTCATTTTACCAACTGCTCCGCCATAGGGGAAATATGAATTGCTGAAAACATAAGCAAGACAAACTGATAGAACCAACATCCCGATTGTTACATACCTGATATTTCTCCAAACTGACCAGACTTTCCTGTTGAAAAGAAGATTAACACCAATAATAAAAAAGAAAGTGCAGATAAGAATAGATGCAATACCGAAACCTTTATAAATAAAAAAATGAGAAACAAAGGCGCCTAATACCCCCAACAGGTTTTGAACATTTACATTCTCATTAAAAAAAGTAAATCCCTTTCGGATCTCACTTTGATCATTTTCCCATGTAAAAAAATAGGATACAAATGAAATAAAAAGAAACAGGGAAGTAAAAATAAAAACTGCGCCGGCTATTTTCCAGGTACGTTCGTCGTTTGCAAGTTCTTTTAAACTTACATTAACTTCTTTTTCAGGTTTCAGATTATCTGAACTGGTTTTTCCCGGTTTCTCCACAGGATTTTTTGTGGAAACATTCTTTAGCTTATTAGCCATGTTCACAAAGATAATAAGAAGCAATTGACCATTTAAAATCTAAGTTGCTAAAAGTTTAAATCAGGGCCAGGACAAAACTGATAGAATTCCCTGAAAGAAGTAGTCTATTAACTGGCAGCAATAGAATTCAAATGTTATATTTGGTTAGTCTTCCTGTAAATGAGACAACCAAAACCAAACTGACTTGAAACTAATTTCGAAACATCTCAGCAGCCTGATTTGGATTATTCTGATCTTTCTAACAGCTTTTCAAAATACCGGACATGCCCAACTTTCTCCATCATCAGAAATATCCTCTTTATCGAAAGTTGCAGTTTTTCATAATCCCCCTGTTGTTTTTGTAAAGAAAGATTTTGATCTTCAAAAAAATTACAATTCGATAGCAAATGCCTATAAGCCATTTACAGGAGTCACCATTCCATCCAATAAGGTTACATTAAAAGTGATAACCAGATTTCAGGTGGTAAACAAAAGTGATAAATTGGTATCATGTTATTTTTTTCCTGGTTTCTTTTTTTCGAATGTTAAACTTTATGAACTTGAAAATAACAACCAACTTGTTGCTCTGCCAACGATAGCCCCACTTCACAAAGACAGTGTTTCATTTCGACTGATTACCGTGCAGCCTTTTGACAGCATGACTGTAATAGCAGAATGCAGGCAGATCAAAACTTATGTAAACCAGATAAGGCCCCGCATCATTGAAGAAAGCCATATAGAAGCTTGCATTATAGAATTACAGTCCTATAAAAAAGCTGAAGGGCTTTTTACATATGTCTTTTCCGGGCTTTTAATCATGATGGTATTTTTTTCATTGGCAAATTTTTTACAGGGATGGAGAAAAGAGTTCCTTTATTATGCTGTCTATGCTTTTTCCATGTGCTTTATGTTTTTCACCAAACAGTATTATTACCGTCGCTCCAACCTAAGCAGTTTTTTTTATGAGGAATTCCTTGACTTTATACTTCAGGGTATCGGCATCTGTTTTTTTATGGCATTTATGATGCGGTTTTTGGATGCCCATAAAAGGCACCCGTTCCTGCATAAATATTATACATTCGGGATCCTGTTTATTCTGATCTCTTTAATTTCTTACAGCTATTTACATTATGCATCAGATAACTATTTTCTGGAAGAACTGATTGAAAATTATGTAACAAAAGTCATTCTTCTGTTAATGGTCATCATTTTTTTACTGTATGCAATAAAAAAATGGGACGACAAACTTCTGCGGTATCTTTTCATCGGCCACTTACTCTTTTTTATTTTCGCTCTGGCTTCCCTTTTAAAGGTTTTATTTCCCGATCTCTATAAATTACCCGGCATTCTGGGAAGTTCTCTTGTTTTGTATGAATTAGGCCTTTTACTTGAACTCATTTTCTTCCTCATGGCTCTCACTTATAAAACCAGGGTCACACTTATAGAAAAAATCAAGGAAGGTGAAAGACTGAAACTTATGAACGAAAGAAATGAATTGGAAAAACAAAAAGCTGTTATGGAAGCACACCAGGAAGAAAGAGAAAGAATATCTGCTGATATGCATGATGAATTGGGCTCAGGCATGACCACTATCCGGCTGATGAGTGAGATTGCCAAAAACAAAATGAAAGAAAATGTACCTATAGAAATCGAAAAGATATCTGCATCTGCCAATGACCTGTTGAATAAAATGAATGCGATTATCTGGAGTATGAATAGCAGTAATGATACGGTTGATAACCTCATCTCTTATTTCCGGGCTTATGCTATTGAATATTTTGATGGAACTCCTATTCAATGTAATATTTATATCCCGGTAATTATACATCATAAAGAGATCAGTGGTGATAAAAGAAGAAATGTTTTCTTATCCCTGAAAGAAACTTTGAATAATGCGTTGAAACATTCCCAGGCCACTGAAATGAATATCAATATTTCTGTAGATGAAAAACTGATCATTAAAATTTGGGATAATGGCATTGGGATAGACACTGAAAAAAAGAGACATTTCGGAAACGGATTAAGAAATATTAAACGCCGGATGAAAAATATCGGTGGCAGTTTTACTGTTTTGAGTAATGAAGGCACAGAAATTATACTTGAACTGCCGCTCTGATCATTTCTTATTCCGGATGGAAAGAAATAAAAAGATCCAGCCAATAATAAATGAAAGACCGCCAAATGGCGTAACCAGGCCGAGTTTACTTAAACCCACAGTATCAGTAGCTTTCAAAAATGTAAGCAGGTAAAGCGATCCTGAAAATAAAATAATGCCGATAATAAAAAATAAGCCGGCATAGTTCAGGAGTTTTGATGAGAATTAACAACAAAGCCAATGCATGATACATCTGGTATTGAACGCCGGTTTGAAATGTTTGTATTGAATCCTGTTCTACTATTTCTTTTAATCCATGAGCACCGAATGCACCCAATACGACAGCTAAAGCTGCAAGCATTGAACCAACCAGTAAAAACTTTTTATGCATGAAATATTTTTTCAATTATTGTCTCTACTGACTTGCCTTCTTCATCAATGATGATCTTTGCCATTTCATAATATATCTTTCTATCGGCAAA
>CAZOOT010000056.1:3487-15737 GCA_964581455.1 uncultured Chitinophaga sp.
TTTTTTAAGTATAAAACTTTTTAATTGTTCATCTTCAAAATCTTTTATCAGCGGCCGCTGTTCTTTTTCCCTGATTAATCTTTCCGTAACAATCTCAACTGGGGTGTTGATCCAGACTGTAATACCACGGCTGTTCATAAATTCTATATTATTAAAATAACATGGAGTGCCGCCTCCCGCAGACATTATAAAAGACTCGTGGCTTTCTGTAATAATATGAAGTGTGTCTTTCTCCATCAACCTGAACTGTTCTTCTCCATGAAGATCAAACAGCTCATTCACAGTTTTACCTTCATTGGCTTCAATCTGCTCATCCAGGTCAAAAAAAGGTAAGCCGAGCTTTATGCTCAATTGCCGGCCCCAGTAAGTTTTACCAGAGCCCATAAAACCAATCAGGAATATTTTCATAGCATCGACCCTTTTAACAGAGTTTATTTAAAAGCATTGAAACCCGTAATATCCATTCCTGTAATAAGCAAATGAATGTCATGAGTGCCTTCGTAAGTAATCACACTTTCCAGGTTCATCATATGACGCATCACAGAATATTCACCGGTAATACCCATGCCTCCAAGCATCTGCCTTGCATCCCTGCAAATATTGGTAGCTACTTCACAGGCATTGCGCTTGGCCATACTTACCTGTTGTGGAGTTGCTTTACCCTGACTCATTAAAACACCCAATCGCCAGTTTAATAACTGTGCTTTTGTTATTTCAGTTATCATCTCCGCCAGTTTCTTTTGTTGTAACTGAAAACTACCAATTGGTTTACCAAACTGTTCTCTTTCCTTTGAATACCTTAAGGCAGTATCATAGCAATCCATCGCTGCGCCGATAGCACCCCAGGCGATACCGTATCTTGCTTTTGTCAAACAACCCAGTGGCCCTTTCAATCCTTTTACATTTGGAAAAATATTTTCTTTAGGAACTGCTACATTGTCAAAAACAAGTTCTCCGGTTGCAGATGCTCTTAAACTCCATTTTCCATGTGTGGTGGGAGTGGAAAAACCTTCCATTCCTCTTTCAAGTATCAATCCATGAATTTCTCCGGCTTCATCCTTTGCCCAAACAACCGCCACCTGAGAAAATGGTGCATTACTGATCCACATTTTTGCTCCATTTAAAATAACATTATCCCCCGCATCCTTAAAACTACTGAGCATATTTGAAGGATCGCTGCCATGATTGGGCTCCGTTAATCCAAAACATCCCAGCCATTCGCCACTGGCTAGTTTGGGTAAATATTTTTTTCGTTGAGCTTCGCTACCATATTGATAGATCGGAAACATGACCAATGAACCCTGTACTGATGCAGTAGAACGAACACCACTGTCACCACGTTCCAATTCCTGCATCATTAATCCGTAGGAAGTATAATCAAGTCCGCCACCACCATATTCGACAGGAATCGTTGGACCAAAACAACCCAGATCGCCTAATTGCTTTACGATTTGTTGAGGAAATTCTGCCTTCTGTGCATAATCCTCAATCATGGGTGATATTTCTTTCTTAACATAGGATCTCACTGCATCCCGAATATGCTTTTGCTCTTCGGACAACAATTCATCTACATTAAAATAATCCGGACTCTGGAACAGATCTGTGCGGGCCGCCATGTTAATTTTTAATTTAAAATTTTCAATTGAATATTTTGTGCGACAAAGGTAATGGTAAAAAGAAAATCCTGCTCCGGGCATTAAAACCAGTATTCAGTTTTAAGTCAGAAGCAGGATTTCAGGGAATAAAATTAATTTGATCTGGCTGGTTTACTTTGATCAGTATCCCTGTTTATCTCTTCTATATCTACACTTCGGTTTGAATTATCATTCAAAAGATACCTGGTAAAATGATCTGCTGTTTTCCAGAACCAGTATTCTGTCATATCTCCAAACCCATGGCGCTGTGTTGGAAGTATCAGCATTTCAAATCTTTTGTTTGCCTTGATCAATGCATTCACTACCCGGATCGTATTTACAGGGGATACATTATTATCTATTTCACCATGAATCAATAACAGACGACCCTTTAAGTTTTTTGCAAGTTCCTGGTTTCTTTCTATTGCATAAACAAACGAAGTATCACCTTTTTCGCTGATCTCTTCTTTTACACCATGATGTTTTTCACTCCACCAGCGGTTATAAACTGAATTATCATGATTGCCTGCATTGCTGACAGCGGCTTTGAAAAAATCCGGATAGACAAATATGGCTGCTGTACTCATAAAACCACCACCGCTGTGGCCATGAATTCCTACCCTATTGATATCAATAAATGAGAAACGATCAGCTAATTGTTCTGCTGCCGTTTTTTTATCCGCTAACCCATAATCCCTCAGATCACCATAACCGTAATTGTGATACCATTTACTTCTTCCGGGGTGTCCGCCACGATTTCCAACAGTAACCACTACAAAACCCAATTGTGCCAGACGATCTATCCTGTCCATTCCCCTTCCCCAGGATTTGTTGACTGATTCTGTTTGCGGACCGGGATATACATATTCAATCAGCGGATATTTTTTATTCGGATCAAAATCAAATGGCTTGTACATAACTCCATACAGGTCTGTGATACCATCATCTGCTTTTACTTTAAATGTTTCGGGAAATTTATATCCTGCTTCAAGTATTCTGCTGAAATCTGCAGTTTCTAATTTTAAAATTATTTTCCCGTTATTATCCATTAACACAGATTCAGGAACAGTATTGACCCTGGAAAAATTATTTACAAAATACAACTCATCATCATCCATGTTAAAGTTGTGATCATAATTTCCTTCGTTCAATAATTTCAAACCTGTACCATCAAAATTTATCCGGTATAAATGCATATAGTATGGGTCTTCTTTTTCTGCAGCAGTCCAAGGCTTTTTATCTGCACCGGTTACCACCTCACGTCCATTGGCAGAAAAATAAAGTACCCTTCTTTTTTCATCAATACCCTCAATGCTTTCACAATGAAAAGCACCGGACGTGATCTGGTTTTTTAATTTACCGGATTCATCATAGAGATAGAAATGACCCCAGCCATCTCTCTCACTCCACTGAATAATTTCTTTGCCCTCATTTACAAGGCCAGGCGTCTTGATCTCCACATAAGTGTTTAGCCGTTCTTCAATGACTGTAGTTAATTTTCCGGTACCCACATCTACACTGCAAATATCAATCCGCTTCAGATCTCTGCTGCTGCGACTTAAATAGAACTGGTTATTTGTACCCAACCACAGGTTAGGAATTAAATCATCATCCCTGTTTTTTTGTAAAGAAGGTTTACGGAAAATGGAAAGAGTTTGATCTTTGAATAAGTTGACATCAAGTTTCCTGGATTTTTTTGTAACCGCATCAAAGAGCAGAATTTCTTCAACAGGTGCTTCTTTTTCACCGGGCATCCAGTATTTATAAGTTTCCAATGTAGGCCTTGGCTCAGCTATACTGTTGATCACCCAGAGGTCTTTTACTTTTCGCTGATCGGTTCTGTTCATTACAAAATTCTTTGAATCTGCGGACCAAAGCACCGAAACTGATTTACGTTCATCTTTCTTTTTTTCTTCATCTACATTGGTTTCTCCAAAACCACGGCTGTGATAACTGTAATGCTCAACACCATCTGTTGTGATAGCATGTTCTACAATGGTTGAATCCTTTTCATTTATCTGTGCTTTCTTGTAGTTCTCCAAATCCATCCAGTAAAGATTATGATTCCTGCCAAAAAGAATGATGGAGCTGTCGGGTGAAACATTTGCCCAGCTTGCTTTTCGCAATGGCCTCTTGAATTCAGTTAAATTGGTAAGGTTACCTGTAGAAATATTATATTCAAAATAGAAAATCTTCTTTTCTTTTTTAGGCGGGGTTCCTGCTGACTTTTTTGCAGCTGTATCTTTAATAATTACATCCAAACTGCTTTTTACCTGGAAGCGGATCATATTCTCATCATTAAGAAATTGCAGACTGTCAATTTCCAGATGCTGCCCGTCGATTGGATCTTTGATGATCAATGTTAACTGTGCGGCCAGTTTATCATTGTCAAACAATAGTTTTTTTTCTGCTTTCACCGGATCTACTATATACCAGTTCTTTCCGGAAGTAGTCTGATAAATGTACCAGAACCTTTTGGAATTTTTCAGCCAGTGAGGATCTACACTGGTTGAAAACACCATTTTATTCAGCCTGGCAGGAGAAAACCTGGATGCCAGTAAATAATTCGGGGTAACTTCTTTAGTGTCTTGTTGTGCATTAAGGATTGTGCATATAAATATTGCACAAAAAATAAAAACCGATTTCTGCATAAACATTTGTTTTGATAAAAATAAAATTATTACAAGTAGTTTTTCATTTCCTGCTGATAGGAGATTGCAACTTTTCTTGCCTCGTCTGCAAAATTTTCTTTTCCTGAAGCAAAAATTATTGCACGGCTTGCATTCACCAATATGCCACAATCTTTATTCATTGCTTTTTCAGAAATATCTTTCAAACTTCCTCCCTGTACACCAACTCCCGGTACCAGGTAAAAATGATCCGGTGTCATTTTTCTTATGTTAATGAATTCATCCGCCCGTGTTGCACCTATAACAAACATCAGATTATCCACTGTGCCCCATTTGGAAACGGTTTGTAAAACTTTTTCATAAAGAAAATCTTCGTCCATCATTTGTAATTCAAAATCCCTGGCTCCTTTATTTGAAGTCAATCCAAGAACAATGGCCCATTTTCCGGCAAAATCCAGGAATGGTTTTATGCTATCTTCTCCCATATAAGGCGCAACGGTAATTGCATCAAAAGGCAGTGTTTCAAAAAAAGCTTTGGCATATTGTTCGGAAGTATTTCCGATATCTCCTCTTTTAGCATCGGCAATTTTGAAATGATCATCGCCAATATAACGAACTGTTTTTTCCATGTCCTCCCAGCCTTTTACTCCACGGGACTCGTAAAACGCAGTATTTATTTTATAACCAACACAAAAATCATTTGTAGCATCTATGATCGCTTTATTAAAACTAAATACCGGGTCAGGCTCTGATAAAAGATGTTTTGGAATTTTTGAGATATCTGAATCTAAACCAACACAGAGGTAGGATTGCTTTTTAAAAATCTGGTCGACTAACTGTTGGCGGGTCATAGCGACGAAGTTAATTGGTTTATTGATTATTCCACAAATCATCGTTTCAACCAATGAACCAATAAACTGATTAACCAATTAATTTACCTAGAACTAATTTTTCAATCTCCTTAGTATCCCATAATTTTTCAATATCCGGAATTCGCATTACCTCTTTCATGATCTCTTCCTGCTTGCTTCCCCTTTTCATGGCATCGCTATAGCGGATATGAGGACTAAAAGTTACCTGTGAATAGGCAGGTATCCATTTATCCGGATACTTTTCATGAAGCCGGGCCTCAATTTTTTTCTGTAATAAAAAAACCGGGTCGGCTGTCTTGTCACGCATTTCTGTAAAATTATTGATGGCCATATCAGCAATGGCATCTGCATCAGGCTTACGCTGTGCCTGGTATTCCTGCAAAATCGATTCCCAGTCCTCATTATATTTTCCAATCAAATCATCCAGTATCCTGCAATCCTCAAAACCACAGTTCATTCCCTGTCCAAAAAACGGAACCAGGGCATGTGCTGCATCGCCTATTAATGCAAATTTATCTTCCCTTATCCATGGAAAACATTTTACAGTAACTAATGAAGAAGTTGGGTTACTGAAAAACTCATTAATATAATCCGGCATCATGGGTACCGCATCAGGAAAATTTGTAATAAAAAATTTTTCAACTTTCTCCTTTGTGTCTAATTTGTTAAATGAAAGTTCTCCTTCAAAAGGAAAAAACAAAGTACAGGTAAAAGTCTTGTCAAGGTTCGGTAAGGCGATCAACATATAATCTTTTCGGGGCCAGATATGCAGTGCATTTATTTCCATGGCAAAGTCACCGTCGGAACCAGGAGGTATTGTTAGTTCTTTATATCCGCAATCAATATAATATTGATGATAATCAAATTTATCATGTTGCAACTGATGCTGTAATCTTGCAGCAGAAAAAGCACCGTCAGAGCCAAAGAGCAGTTCGAAGCCGTGAGTTGTGAGTCGTGAGTCGTCACTGCTTTCAAAAGTTATTTGTTTTGTTTCCCAATCTATTGTTTCGCATTTGTGATTAAAAATAATCTCAGTGCCGTGCTGTTCAGCCAGGTCCATCAGTTTCATGTTCAGTGTAGCTCTCGACACTGAATTGATAAATTGCCCGTCTTTTCCATAAGGCTGGAATGCTAATGTACCATCAGCATTATGAATTTGCCTGCCATGCATTGGGATGGATATCTTTTTAATCTCTTCAGCTAAACCTACTTTTTCCAATGCCAGTAATCCCCGATCGCTAAGTGCAAGATTGATAGAACGGCCGGCACTCATAGTTTCCAATCGCATATCGGATCTTTTTTCAAATATGCGAACAGAATAACTCCGTTTTGCAAGGAAAATTGAGAGTAGTGTTCCAACTAAACCTGCGCCGATGATTGTTATCTCTTTTTTCATCTGAAATGTTGACCAGTTAAATGGTTAATTCGTTTACTAGTAATTGCTATAATAAGTCTTTCCTGATTAACTGATAAACCAATTAACTAATTAACCTTGAAATGATATTTCCAAAGCTCCACAAATCCACATATGTGTTGTACAATGGCACCGGAGCGATACGAATCACATCAGGTTCCCGCCAGTCTGCTATGACTCCGTTTTTTATTAATTCGTTGAATATTTCTTTTCCTCTTTTTATCATCAACATAGAAACCTGACAGCCTCTTTCGTTTTCATTTTTTGGCGTAATGACTTCAATAATTTTTTCAGGTTGTTTTGAATTTATTTCTTCAATGATAAATTGCAAATAGCCGTTCATCAATTTTCTTTTTGCATGAAGATTATCTATACCAGCTTCTTCAAAAATATCCAATGCCGCTTTATGGGCTGCCATAGCAAGTATGGGTGCATTACTTAATTGCCAGCCTTCGGCTGTTGGTATTGCTTCAAATCCTTTTTCCATTCCAAATCTTGTTTCCTTTGTATAACCCCACCATCCAGCAAAACGGGGCATCTCCTTATTTGTTGAATGTTTTTCATGAATAAATACTCCCCCTACTGCACCCGGACCACTATTCAGATATTTATAAGAACACCAGCAGGCAAAGTCTACATTCCAGTCATGCAGATGTAATTCTGCATTTCCAATCGCATGGGCAAGGTCAAATCCTGCATAAGCACCCGCTTCATGTGCTGCTTTTGTGATCGATTTCATGTCAAACAACTGGCCGGTATAATAATTTATTCCTCCAAATAAAACCAGGGCCGTTTCCTGTCCATGTTTTTTTATAGTTTCTAAAATATCTTCTGTTCTGATCGAATATTCTCCTTGTCGCGGTTTTACTTCTATTATTGCTTCTTCCGAATCATACCCATGAAATTTTACCTGTGATTCCATGGCATACTGGTCAGATGGAAATGCTTTTGCTTCACAAATAATTTTGAATCGTTCTTTAGTTGGCCTGTAAAAACTCACCATTAATAAATGAAGGTTTACTGTCAATGAATTCATCACCACCACTTCGTTTTCTTTACAACCAGTAATTTTTGATAATTGTCTCGGAAAAATCTCATGATAAGGGAACCAGGGATTTCTTGCCAGTAAATGACCTTCTACGCCAAGAGAAGCCCAATCTTCCAATTCATCTACTACCATGTCCTGTGTTCTTTTGGATTGCAGCCCCAAAGAATTACCGGTAAAATAGATACACTCTTTACCATACATGATCGGGATATAAAACTTTTCCCGGAAAAGTTTTAAAGGATCCTTCTCATCCAGCTCCTTTGCAAATTCCAATGTGTTTTGAAAATTCATCTCTCTTTTGTTTATTGGTTAATTTGTTAATTGGTTTATTAGTAAATATTATTTAAATGAATTAATTCTCCTAATTAACAAATAAACCAATTAACTAATTAACCTACTCTATGGTAGCAATTACTTTTAATTCGATGGCAATGGGTGTCGGCATACTTTTTACTTCGAGTGTAGTGCGGCATGCCTGTACATCTTTAAAATATTCTCCGTAAATCTTATTATAAACAGGAAAATCTTTTTTCATGTTAGTAAGATAAACAGCTACATCAACAATCTTATCCCAACTGCTGCCGCTTGCTTCCAAAACTGCTTTTACATTGGCAAAAACAGCATGAGTCTCAGCTTCGATATCATATTTTAAAATTTTACCATCAGCATCTAACTCCAATCCCGGTATCGAATTGTCTTTAGGATTTCTTGGCCCGATGCCGGAAAGAAATAACAGGTTGCCAACCCGCCTTGCATGAGGATAAGCACCGAGTGGTGCAGATGCGTTTTCTGTATTAATAAAATTGTTCATCTGTTAATTAGTTTAATGGTTAATTAGTTAATTAAGAAATTCAAGTTTAAATGTTTTCAAATATCCTTAGAATGCTTTTCCGGGATAAACCAATTAACTAATTAACCATTTAACTATAATATCAAATCTCTATACACACATTCTTCGCTTCTGTAAAAAACCGTAATGCCTCCCATCCGCCTTCTTTACCCACACCACTGTTTTTTACACCGCCAAAAGGAGTTCTTAAATCCCGAAGCAGCCAGCAGTTGATCCAGACAATGCCAGTTTCTAATTTTGCTGCTACCCTGTTTGCTTTTGAAATATCCTGCGTCCAGACTGAAGATGCCAGCCCATATTTCGTTGCATTGGCTAACTGCAAAGCCTCCTCTTCGGTTTTGAAAGATTGTAAAGTAACGACTGGTCCGAAAATTTCTTCCTGGTTGGTCTTACAATCCGGCCCCAGCCCTTCAATAATGGTTGGTTCTATAAAATAACCGTTGGCACAACGGCCTTTCATCTTAACAGCATTTCCCCCACATAAAATTTTTCCTCCCTCCTGCTTTGCCAATTCAATACAATTCATGATTTTTTCAAAATGAATCTTACTGACAATTGCTCCCTGTTTTGATTCTTTTTCCAATGGGTCTCCAACCGTTAATTTTTTTGTCCATTCGACAAATACAGATTTGAATTTCTCATAAATGCTTTCTTCAATTAAAATCCTGCTGCCGCATAAACAAATCTGTCCCTGGTTACCAAAAGAAGACCGGATGGTTTCCAAAAAAACTTTATCCCAGTTACAATCAGCAAATATTATATTCGGGTTTTTCCCACCCAGTTCCAGGGAAAGCTTTTTGAATTTCGGTGCAGCCAATGATGCAATTCTTTCACCAGCCTTTGTACTTCCTGTAAAAGAAATTGCTTTTACAGATGAGTGCTTAACTATTTCCTCCCCAACACCCGGACCTGTTCCGTGTAATATATTCAATACTCCGTCAGGCAATCCGGCTTCTTTGCAAATTTTGGAAAGCAGAAAAGCTGTAACCGGAGTTACTTCAGATGGCTTTGCCAATACACAATTTCCTGCCGCCAATGCCGGTGCAATTTTCCAGGTAAATAAATACAAGGGGAGATTCCATGGAGAAATGCACCCAACAATTCCTAATGGTTGACGAAGTGTATAATTGATCGCCTTATCTTCCATATGATGGCTCTCTGTAGCAAAATGCATGATGCCCGTTGCAAAAAAACGAAAGTTGGCTGATGCTCTCGGGATGTCAACTTGTTTACTCAACCAAAGTGGTTTGCCATTATCATTTGTTTCAGCCAGCGCTAAAGCCTCCAGGTTTTCATCAATTAAATCGGCAATCCTGTTTAAAATCTTAAACCGGTTTTCAACTGAAGTAGTACTCCACGACTGAAATGCTTTTTGCGCTGCATGTACCGCAGCCTTCACATCTTTTTCATTGCTCTCAGGAATTTGACCACTCAATTCTCCGGTAGCCGGATTAATATTATCCAAAAACTTTCCGCTAAGCGGACCGATCAGGTTTCCACCGATGTAATTTTCTAAGTGATATGGGATTTGTAAATCCATGTTGAATGTTAAATGCTAAATGTTGAATGAATTTCATTTAAAATTCATCATTCAACATTCAAAATTAAATTGAACCCGTCCTTCCCCCATCAACCGGAATACTTATTCCATTCACATAGGAAGCTGCGGGTGATGCAAGAAAAGCTGCCACTGCAGCAATTTCTGAAGCATCTGCAAAACGCTTCATCGGCACCTCGTCTTCCATATTTTTTTCAACTATCTCAATAACGGTATTTCCTCTTTTGGCAATATTCTCGATCAATGCAGACAATCGTTGGGTTGCAGTAAATCCCGGCAATACATTATTCACAGTAATTTTAAATTCACCTAATTCATTTGCCATACTTTTTGCCCATGATGCCACTGCACCGCGAATGGTATTACTGACTCCTAAATTTTTCAATGGGATTTTTACAGAGGTGGAAATAATATTGATGATGCGGCCATAACCTTCTTTTTTCATTGATGGCACTACCGCTTTTGCCAGAATATGATTACAGATCAAATGCTGGTTAAATGTATTTAAGAATGCTTCTTCAGTGGCTTCAATAACGGGGCCGGCAGCTGGTCCTCCCGTATTGTTAATTAATATATGCACCGGATGTTTTGCCACATGATCATGAATCACTTTTTTCACTTCATCCGGTTTGGAAAAATCTGCTAAAAGAAATCCGTGCTGTTGCCTTAATGCTATATCCAATTTAAGTACTGATGCTTTCAATGCTTCCTCATTTCTTGCTATTAATGTACAATTGGCTCCCAACAATGCAAGTTCTTCTGCTATTGCAAGCCCTATACCCTGTGTACTTCCGCAAATGATGGCATTCTTTCCTTCGAGTGAGAGGTTCATAAAGTCAAACCTAAGGAAAAAGTCGTAATTTTTGGCGAAGTTTGTTTGCCACAAGGCACCAAGAGTTCATTTACTTCGTGATTCGTGAAGACAAAAGTTGATAGAATTGCTTTTGTATAAGTGTGCGACGCAACAAATGCTGAGCAGAATTTCAAATGCTGACAACCAAAAACAAAAAACTTAAAACTTAAAACTATTTCTATGCCTATTGCATCTCCTTTTAATTTGAAAAAATGGATCGACGAACATCGTGATATGCTGAAACCACCTGTGGGTAATCAATGCATTTATAAAGACGCCGAAAATTTCATTGTAATGGTTGTTGGTGGGCCCAATGCCCGTAAGGATTATCATTTTAATGAAAGTGAAGAACTGTATTACCAGGTGGAAGGAAATATTGTTTTAAAAATAATTGACAATGGCACACCCAGGGATATCCCCATTAATGAAGGAGACATGTTTTTATTGCCTCCGAAAACTCCTCATTCGCCACAACGTGGTCCAAACACAGTTGGATTGGTTATAGAAAAAGTAAGAGAAGACGAAGAAGATGAGAAAGATGCTTTTTTATGGTTCTGCGAAAACTGTGGCAACAAACTACACGAGGATTCTTTGTTTGTAAAAGATATTGTAAAGCAACTTCCGCCGGTGATGGATAAATTTTGGGGAAGCATTGATTTAAGAACCTGTAAGAAATGCGGAACGGTGATGCAGCCACCTGTAAAACCCCCAGCCCCTAAAGGAGAGTAATTAACATTACTAAATTTGAACACTTTTCAACTTATATTAAATAAAGCCCCTTTGGGGGTTTGGGGCTTATGAAAATTGACATACACACCCATATCATGCCGGAGCATATGCCGAACTGGACTAAAAAGTTTGGCTACGGAGAATTCATTCACCTGGAACACAGAAACTGTAAAGCCTGTATGATGAAAGGAGATAAATTATTTCGTGTTGTAGAAGAGAATTGTTTTAAAGAAGATTTGCGGTTGAAAGAAATGGATGAAACTGAAATATCACAACAAGTGCTTTCCACTATTCCTGTCTTATTTAATTACTGGGCCAGGCCAGCTGACGGGCTGGAAACATCCCGGTTTCTGAATGATCATATTGCTGAAACGGCATCTAAAAACCCTGACCGGTTTATTGGATTGGGTACGGTACCTATGCAGGATACCGATATGGCTATAAAAGAAATGGAACGTTGTGTACAGGAGTTAAAAATGCCGGGATTGGAAATCGGAACGAATATCAACGGCGAAAACCTATCTGAGAAAAAATTCTTTCCTTTTTACGAAGCAGCTGAAAAGCTAGGATGTTCCCTGTTCGTTCATCCATGGGAAATGATGGGGGAAGATAAGATGCAGAAATACTGGTTGCCCTGGCTGGTAGGGATGCCAGCCGAAACC
>CAZOOT010000056.1:15747-19989 GCA_964581455.1 uncultured Chitinophaga sp.
AAGAGCAATTTGTTCGATGATCTTTGGCGGTGTGTTTGAACAATTTCCAAAACTAAGATTAGCTTTTGCACACGGCGGGGGTTCATTTCCAATTACTATTGGAAGAATACAACACGGATTTGATGTAAGGCCGGATCTTGTTGCTGTAGACAATACCGTTTCCCCTAAAAATTATATTGGCAAGTTTTGGGTAGATAGTTTGGTACATGATAAAAAAGCGATGGCGTTTCTGATTGATCTGATGGGTGATGATAAAATATGTTTGGGCAGTGATTATCCGTTTCCATTGGGCGAACATCATCCGGGAAAGCTGATTGAAAAGATGAAGCTGGGAAAGAAGACAGAAAGAAGATTGCTTTATAAAAATGCTTTAAACTGGTTAGACATTAAAGGTTGAATGTTGAAAACAAAAACTGAAGTTGTTCTTTAACTTTTAACATTCAACTTTCAATTAAAAACTATTTGAACAGGTCCGGGAAATCAGTAATGATTCCATCTACTCCCATCTTTCTCAATTTTTTGATCTGCTTTTTATCGTTCACTGTCCAGGGGATGATCTTCATTCCTTTAATATGACATTGTTTTATCAAATCATCATCTACCAATGTGTGATTCGGGCTGTACACGTTTGGTATAAACCCCAGTGCTTTTAACTGTCCTTCAAAATCCTTCATTTCAGAATCCTCGATCAACAAGGCGGTTTTAATGGAAGGATATTTTTCATGCAGATAAATCAGGGAACGAATATCAAAAGATTGAATGATTACTCTGTTTTCCACTTTTTTTTCATTGACAACTGACATGATCAGATCTACAAAAACATCAGGCGAAGGATGATACTTATTATCACCGGCCGGTAAACTTTTAACTTCAATATTATATTGAACTTTTGGCAAATGTTTTTTGGAAAGATATATCTCGATTGAATCAACCAGGTCACTTAATAACGGTTTAATTGCCCTGAACTTTTGTTGTTTTGGAAACCGGGGATGTGGTTTCATTCCCACATCATATTTTTTTATTTCCTCATAATTCATTTTGTAAATATTCAATTGCATGGCTTCTGCTGTAGAAGTTACAAAAGACCCGTCAGGTTTAGTCGTAATCTCCTTTCCCATCCAGGGTTCATGAGAAAGTATCACTTTATTGTCCACAGTGATTGCAACATCCATTTCCAGTGTTGTTACACCCAGGTCTATTGCTTTGTACATGGAAGGAATAGTATTCTCCGGCATCAAACCACGACAACCCCGATGGCCCTGGATATCGAAAACAACTTCTTGCCCCCCCGCCCCTAAAGGGGAGCTCTGTTTCTTAATAAAAGAAGAAAATATCATACTTAATAAAAGAATAAAAAAACAAAGTTGACGTTTCATAATTTGAATAGTTGTGATGTTCTTTTTATCATCTCCTCTGCTATCAGCTTGCCATCTCCTCCCTGCTGTTCCAGTTTTTCAATAATTGTATGATAACTTTTTTCATTCCGGTCCTGGCTAAGTTTAAATACATGATCCATACCGGTCACTTCGATCTCAAAGGAAACTATCGCTTTCATCAATCCTTCACGATAGTGAGATGGTAAATTATCAAAAACAGTTGTCGATTGCTGGTTATTATTCTCGTAGTGTAAAGTAAGTCTTTTTAATACAGCAACTAATTCATCGCCATCTCCAAAACGTATAATTCCTTTCGCATGTACACTCATATAATTCCAGGTACTTGCCTGATACGGATTGCTGTACCAGGTAGCACTTACATAGGTATGCGGACCTGTGAACACAGCCAGCACATTCGGATTTTTTTCAAATGCCCTGTGATGATCTGTTTTACGCATGATATGCCCGGTAAGAAAATATTTTCCTTCTCTTTCATCAATAAATACAGGCACCTGTGTAGCAACAGGATTGTTTTGATCATCTGCACCGGAAAGAAATACAAAAGGATGTTTCCGCATGAACTCGATGATAAGTTCTTTATTTATTTCTTTATAGTAAGGAAGATTGTACATGCAACGAGTTTAAATTTTTAGCTAAGAGATAAAAAGAGAAAATGAGAGAAAGAGTAAGTCTGGTTATTCTCCTTTTCACTTTCTCTCATTTTTACTCTTAGTTAACTATTTCAGTAATTTTTTCATTTTTCATATTTGCATTTCGCATAGCAATACTTCTTACAGCAAAAGCGGCAAACGCTTCAAATGCTTTTTTGGAAACAAGATCATCACTCATCATAACGGGTATTCCCAGGTCACCACCTTCGCGAATGGATTGAACCAATGGTATCTGGCCAAGAAAAGGAATCTCGTATTCTTCAGCCAATCTCTTGCCACCATCTTTTCCAAAAATGAAATATTTATTGTCTGGTAACTCTGCAGGTGTAAAATAACTCATGTTCTCAACCAGGCCAATAATGGGTACATTCAATTGCGCCTGACCAAACATGGCAATTCCTTTTTTTGCATCGGCCAATGCTACATCCTGTGGCGTTGTAACAATTACAGCACCAGTTACCGGAACAGTTTGCATCAGTGTTAAATGAATATCTCCTGTACCCGGAGGCATATCCACCACCAGGTAATCCAGGTCACCCCAAAAAACATCAGTCACGAATTGCTTGATTGCACTACTTGCCATTGGTCCCCGCCAGACAACTGCACTTTTCTCATCCACCAGCAAACCAATACTGATCAGTTTTATTCCAAATCTTTCCAGCGGTACTATCTTTCCTTTGTCACCACCCATATCCATCATCATCGGCCTTTCGCCACGAACGCCAAACATGATCGGAACACTTGGCCCGTAAATATCTGCATCCATCAACCCGACTTTTGCACCACCCTGTGAAAGAGCTAATGCAAGATTGGCTGCCACAGTAGATTTTCCTACACCCCCTTTCCCGCTAACCACTGCAATAATGTTTTTTACATTGGGAAGTATTGAATTGGGATCGGTTCTTTTTGAAGTTGTGTTTGCTGTGAAATTTACTTTTACAACTGCTTCCTTATTTACCAAAAGTTTTACAGCATTCGTACAGGCATTGCCAATCATCTCTTTCATTGGACAAGCCGGTGTAGTTAATACAACTGTAAATGATACATCCAGTCCATCGATCTCAATATCCTTCACCATGTTCAGGGTTACCAGGTCCTTTCCAAGATCAGGTTCCTGCACATTGCTCAGCGCTTCCAGAATTTTTTCTTTGGTCATTATTTACTCCGTGATTTTCAGGATTAAATTGATCAGGATAAACAAAAGAATATCAAATCAGTAAAATCCTTGTTAAAAAAAATAATATCCGCAAAGTTAACCCTATACAAGGGTATTTTGTTTTACGAAATCAGCAACTTGTCCCTATTTTTGACGCAGTGAAGAAAATTATACTTTTTAGCAGCATTTTATTTTTTCTTAGCCCCCGAAATGCGGAAGCACAGTTCGAAACAGTACGTGATTCTGTTGTTCAACTTTATGGTGTAGTAATGACAGCCGACAGCCTTGTTGGAATTCCTGCAGTAAGTATTGTGGTAAAAGGCCAGAACCGTGGTACAATTACAAACAACCAGGGAGTATTTTCAATTGTGGTGATGAAAGGTGATGTGGTTGAATTCACACATATCAGTTATAAACCAAAAATCGTTTCCATTCCCAAAAACCTTGAAGGGAATCAATACAGTGTAGTACAATTGATGGTTGCGGATACAGTTTATTTACCGGCTACTATCATCAAACCCCGCCCTACAGCTGCACAATTTGCAAGAGATTTTGTAAACAATAAAGTATCAGATGATGATCTGGAGATTGCAAGAAAAAACACATCTGTTGCTACCCGTCGGGCTTTAGCAAGAGGATTACCGGCAGACGGTCGTGAAGCATCCAGTATTCAGCTCCGGAATATTGCCAACAAAGCTTATTACAACGGGCAAACTCCACCAATGAATATATTCAATCCAGCTGCATGGGCTGAGTTTATTGAGTCCTGGAAGCGGGGAGATTTTAAGAAGAAGAATTAACCCCCCTGTCTCCGCCAACTGGCGGAGGAACTTAGATTGATTATACTTTTTTATTTCGCAATTCTTTATTCAGCAAATTAAATTTAAAAAGCCTGTTTAAAATAACTGTATCCTTTATTCTTATTTTTGTTACAGAAAAAAATCTTATCTCTTCAACAAAGTAATTTTTCAACCCTCCCCTTTGGGGGAGTAGTAAATTTCAACATTATGAAAAATTCAGGGGGCTTGGAAAATATATC
>CAZOOT010000057.1:0-19609 GCA_964581455.1 uncultured Chitinophaga sp.
TCACAAAAAGGCGATAATTAATCACGTTGAGATGGTGTTGCGATTAGGAAAAGAATCGATAAAAGAAAAAAATGACCTTGCCGATTTGGAAAAAAGAGCGAACCTAATTTTGAAGTAATGACGAACCACTGGCTACAACATCGGCTATAGCAAATGCGGGCTAAATTGCTAATATTAAAGCGATTACATAAAACAAACTTTTCGGTAGGCTGACAGTGAATTACCTTGAAATCCCGCACTACGCATAGCCGAGACCGTTGAAATCAGGGAAGGCTACAAAATCAGGGAAGGCTACAAAAGGGGTAAGGCTTCAAAATCAGGGAAGGCTACATTAGCTTTTGAATATATTTTCTACTTTAGTACTTCGTTCGGCTGCCGTCGCCGGGGCGACGAATCACAGAAAACCGGAACAAGTAGATTAATCCCCAAAAAGCATAACTTGACCAGTCAATACAACAAATGAATGGACTTTAATAACAATACAATAGACTTACAAACTTTTCAATTATAAACTATAAGTGTATGACATGTAATCTAAAAAATTTTGCAAAATCGTTCATATTAGTGTGTGCCTTACTGATTTTATATGTTTCAGTAATGGCGCAGGACGGTACAATCTATCCATTGCAAACCCCTGCCGAACCGAATGCCATATTGTTAGGCACCGGGAGTGTCAATAATCAGCCAGCATCTGAAACCTGGTTCCGCCAATGGGGCGACCCTATGGCAAGGAACATTACAACAGCGACCCTTACCCCATTTCTTCCTAAACCGGGTAAGGCAAATGGTGCTGCTGTGATCGTAGCACCCGGAGGTGGTTTCCGTTGGCTTTCGATGGGTAACGAAGGATGGGAAGTAGCACAGGCACTAGCAGACAAAGGAATTGCCGCATTTGTACTTAAGTACCGGCTTCACCCAACTCCGGAATCACTTGATGATTTTAAAGCCTGGATGAATCGCCCCCGCCCGGCACCCCCTGCATCTTCTGACACTTCGAAAAATGCGACCCCACCAGCTCCACCACAAATGGATCTGACTAATCAGTTAGAGGATGCCGAAGCTGCCTACGCTATGATTCTGAAACGTGCCAATGAGTGGGGTGTAGACACCAGCAGAATAGGTATGATCGGATTTTCAGCCGGCGCCGGTCTTACGATGCATTCAACACTCAACTCAAAGACTATGAAACTGGCTTTCATTGGTCCGATTTATGGCGGAATGGGCCCGGTAGTGGTACCGAAGAATGCTCCTCCCATGTTCAATGTTATTGCTTCTGATGATTTTCTTTTCCGCGGTCAGTTTGGTGTGATTGACTCCTGGTTCAAAGCTGGTATACCTGTGGAGTTTCACCTCTACCAGAACGGTGGCCACGGTTTCGGACTTGGAAATCCGGACAGAACGAGTAATCGCTGGTTTGATGCTTTTATGCACTGGTTGGAAGTTAACCGCTTTCTCAAGGCCAAATCAATCTAAAGAAATTCAATTTAAGAGAAATGATTTTTTTAAAAGTTATCCAAGTACAAACTAAGTACATGTTAGTCTTAGGGGAATATTAAAAGCAGGAGATTACAAAGCCATAAGAATTGTTGAATTGTTTGAGAAGTATAAGTCAGGACTTAAACCAGTAATTTGCGGGGAAAGTTGATGAAGTTTCCCACTGCATAACTTGTCGCAATAAAATCTGAGAATGTCTGAACCATAAGTGAAATTTAAGGAATGAGTTTGGAAAGTAATGAAATTGAGATTGGATTTTTAGACCATGTAGCAATTCGGGTGAAGGACCTGAATGTATCTGCAGAATGGTATCAGAAAGTTCTTGGTCTGAAAAAGTATCAGCTGCCCGAATGGGGAGAGTTTCCGGTTTTTATGCTTTCCGGAAAATCCGGAATCGCATTATTTCCGGCAAAACTTACCGATGTTCAGCTTGATTTGAACTCAAAAAATGTGAAAATAGATCACTTTGCTTTCAATGTGTCAAACGAAAATTTTGAGAAAGCAAAAAAGAGATACGCTGAACTGAATCTGGAATTTACTATTCAGGACCACTATTATTTTCATTCTATTTATACAAAGGATCCCGATAGGCATACAGTTGAATTAACAACAATTGTAGTAGATGAAAATAAATTTTATAAGTAAAATTTTACATCAACGCATGATTTGCTGCAAGGCAGACAGAAGGTTTTCCTGCTCTGGCAAAAGCAGATCTATCAACTTCAGTTCGTTGCTTGAATAATTATAAGATAGAAATAATTATTACATTCGATAAGAAAATTTCAAACAAAATGCCAAAACAAATTTTTATCAATTTACCGGTAAAAGAACTGCAAAAGTCAATGGACTTTTATACTGCATTAGGCTTTACTAACAATCCCCAATTTTCAGACGACAATGGAAAGTGCATGGTATGGAGTGAAAATATTTTTGTAATGCTTTTGACTCACGAAAAGTTTGCATCCTTTGCAACCAAACCCATTGCAGACACAAAATCAAATTTAGCCGGCCTTTTTTCTTTATCAGTTGAGAGCATTGACGAAGTAAACAGCATTTTAACAAGCGGTCTGAAAGCAGGTGGAACTGAACCCAACGAAATGAAAGATTATGGATTTATGCAACAACGGACCATCGAAGATTTTGACGGACATACCTGGGAGGTTTTCTATATGGACTTTTCAAAATTTCCAACAAAACAACCAGAGGAATTATAACTGCAATCCGCAAACCAATAGTAGTTTTTACAAAGATTAGTTTCGTTATGAAAAGACTATTAACAATTTTGCTATTATTTCTCACCCAATTTTCCGGGCAAGGACAGGTTAAGACCAAGAAAGTACTTATTGAAGGCAGCGGCCAACCTGTTGTATTCCTTCATGGAGGCACTTTTGAATATACAGCTTTTGCAGCCCACTCCAGGCTACTCTCCGACTCTTTTACAGTGATCCGGATGCTCCAGTTTAATGTTCAGTATGCAGATGAAGGATGGACTTTACCAAAAAATTATTCTGTAAAATCGGAAAGCAAAGCTGTAAAAGCAACACTTGACTCACTACTTATTACCACACCTGTTATATTGATAGGCCACTCATATGGAGGAGTCATTGCCTTTGACTTTGCATTGAATTATCCTGATAGAATTAAATCACTTGTTTTGGTTGAGGCGCCATTATTTGACATTGCAAAAAGAAAAGGCGGGTATTCCGAAAAAACCAATCATATAGTTCAATTGACCAAAAACTTTACACCCCGGGCTACGATCACCGAAGAAATGATTAAAAGCTTTCGGTGTGAGATGACTAATTGTGATACATTTGATATTCGCAGCCATCCCATGTGGTCTAAGTGGCTAAAGGAAAAAGACCGTCTGAGAGGATTGTCTGCTGTGTCTTCCTATAAAATTGATTTTAAAAAACTACATGCTTTTACAAAAGCTGTACTTATTATAACCGGAACAAAAACGATCGAGCCTCATTTTACAGTTGACAAACTGCTGAGCCGTGAATTTTCAAAAGCAAAAACAGCCATTTTGCAGGGTGATCATATAGCGATATATCAAAATCCTGATAGTTTTGTTCAGGCTTTGAAAGTTTTTCTGAAAGAGAAATAACGACTATAAACAAATGGCTTTAAATTAATTTTAATTTCCCGGTCAACCACCAAATAAATATCCATAACATTTTGAAAACAATTATCCTGATAAAAGTTTTATGTACAATTCTGTTCTATTGCAGATCAGGCTCCGGTAAATATTAAATTCCCGAACATCGGCATTGTCAGCCTGATATTTGAAAGCAGATAAAATATTAATTTAATAATTTTAAAAATTACAGAGACGATGACAAGAAATATTACTACTTCAAACCGGCTTCGGGAAGTGCTTCTGAACGGAAAATGGATTGCCAATACAAACTTCAAAGAACAGATACTGAGTGTAAGTTGGGAACAGGCTATTCAACAAGTTGACAATTTAAATACAATTGCCCTATTGACTTTCCATATAAACTATTATCTAAAGGGAATCTTAAATGTGTTTAATGGCGGAAAACTTGAAATAAAAGACAAATATAGTTTTGATCTTCCGGAAATTAAGTCCGAATCAGCCTGGGTCGCATTGGTTAATGATTTTATAAGTAATGCGGAAATGTTTGCAGACAAAGTTGAACAAATGCCAGATGACTTGTTTGACCAACCATTTGCGGATGAAAAATATGGAACTTATCTGCGAAATATTGAAGGTGTTATAGAACACAGTTATTATCATTTAGGACAAGTTTCATTAATAAGAAAGATGATTACCCGGAAATAAGTTGACCAAATCTCCTGACTGCATAAACACAATAATATTTTAAGATTATTATAAAATATTTTTTACAGGCAACTTAAAGCAAATCGTCTTAATTTTTCTGCAACCTCTCCCCTATCTGTATCAACTCTTTCAGAAATCTTCTTTTCCATAAATTCTGGAAAAAGGAGTCATCGTTTCCTTGATAACAGGTTTTGCCTGCGAACCTCTATTCAAATTCGTATTTCAGAAAGCGGATGGTATTCGTATATATTTTGAAATACTGGATGTATTGGCACTTTCATTTATTATGGCAAGTTATTTTTTAATAATTAAAATGCTGCCCTGTTCTGCCATCAATTCAAATCAAAAAACAAAGTCTTTACTATAGCAACCTGTTTTTATAAAGCTTAGGTGGTTCGGCAGGGAGATATATCACACAAAAGCAAACAGGGAGATAATGGTCCACTCAGTAAAACTTTTCCTGCTAAAATTAAATACACTTGTCCTTGAACCGAAATCTTACTTTATTCATTAGTTAATGATCATGAACACCGAAAATATTTTATTTTTATCAGTATTTTGTATTACAGTATCTGCACAAAAATTCAATGGACCTATATGATAAAAAAAAGCAAAATGAATTTGACAACAAAACAAAAGGAAGAACTATTTAAATTATTGAAAGCCCGGTTTGATAAAAATATGAATCGCCATAAAGGACTTGCATGGGAAAAAGTACAGGCAAAGCTGAATTCCAATTCTGAAAAATTGTGGTCACTCCATGAAATGGAAAGAACTGGCGGAGAGCCTGATGTTATTGGTTTTGATAAAAAGACAGGCGAATACATTTTTTGTGATTGTTCTGCAGAAAGTCCGCAGGGCCGCAGAAGTCTATGTTATGACACAGAAGCATTGAAAGCAAGGAAAGAACATAAACCAAAAGACAGTGCAATGAATCTGGCAGCTATTATGGGTATAGAAATTTTAACAGAAGAAGAATACCGGGATTTGCAGCATCTGGGAAATTTTGATACAAAAACTTCCAGCTGGATAAAAACACCCGCAAATATCAGAAAACTTGGCGGTGCTGTTTTTTGTGATCGTCGTTTTGAAACAGTCTTCATGTATCACAACGGGGCAGAATCTTATTATGCCGGAAGGGGTTTCCGTGGTTCATTAAGGATTTAATCAAAATTTTAAACAGATATTTAAAATCAAATTTCATCCTTTCAAACTATCATATAAATGTTGAAATTAATCAGGACTGATTCAACAAATACTGATTTCAAAAAACTGGTTGCTTTCCTGGATGCTGATCTGAAAATCCGTGATGGCGAAGACCACTCTTTTTATTCGCAATTCAATACTATCGATTCTATCAAACATGTAGTAGTTGCTTATCTCAACAATATAGCCATTGCCTGTGGCGCTTTTAAATTTTATTCCGGGGATACTGTAGAGATCAAAAGAATGTTTGTGCAGGATGAGTATCGGGGCAAGGGTTATGCGATGCAGGTTTTGGTTGAATTGGAAAAATGGGCGGCAGAATTAAATTTCAAAAGCTGCATACTGGAAACCGGGAAAAAACAACCTGAGGCGATCCGGCTTTATGAAAAAGCCGGCTATATTAAAATTTTAAATTACGGACAATACGAGAATATGGATAACAGTGTATGTATGAAAAAAGAATTAAGCCTGGTCTGAATATTTTATCAAAAAAAATTTAAACTTTCAATACAAAATTTTTAAATTATGTATGCTAAAGTTGCTGAAAACATAGATGATTTTATACTAAACTTCCCAATAGAAGTTCAGTTAAAACTTGAAAAAATCAGAACATGTATTATGAAGGCTGCTCCCGATGCTGAAGAAAAGATCAGTTATGGCATTCCGACTTTTTACCTGAAAGGCAACCTGGTGCATTTTTCTGCATACAAAAACCATATTGGATTTTATCCGGGAGCATCTGCAGTCAGAATTTTTAAAGATGAGCTTGTAAATTTTAAAACCTCAAAGGGAACCATCCAGTTTCAAATTGACAACAAAATACCCTATCCATTAATTAAAAAAATTGTCGAATTCAGGGTTAAGGAAAATCTTGAGAAAGCAAGCCGGAAAGGAAAACACTAATACTAATTAAGCAACCCTGATAACTGTTTCAGCCTAAAATTTTTTATCCTGAAATACTTACCAATTCCACCTCAAAAAAGAGTAAAGCATTTGGCGGAATGGTATAAGCACCGGTACTTGAATTAAAAACTCCTGCAGGACCATAACCCAATGTTGGAGGTATATATAATCTTATTTTTCCGCCTGCACCTATTAACGGAATTCCTCTTTTCCAACCTTCAATAAGCAGCCCCAATCTAAAAGAAGCTGAACTGGTTCCGGAGGTTTGATCAAATACAGTTCCATTTTCATACTTACCCACATACTTAACAGTCACAAAATTGCATAATCCGGGTTTGGCATTGCTGCCTGGCACATCAATTACATAAAACATCCCGCTGTTACCCAACTCTACAGCATTTGAAATGCTATTAGCCATCAGGTAAGAGGTCATCTGGGATCTTTCATTAGCAGGTGCCACCCCGGATCCAGCTGTATAAGCACAGTCAGCTCCATCTTTTTTGCATCCGGCAAAGAGAAGTATTATAGAAAAAACAAGTAAGAATTTGTGCATTTATCCAGGTTTAAAATTTAGTGGCAAATATATTTGATTGGGCTTAGTAATAATTTTTTCTGGTCTTTTATTTTTTTACTAAGCCCCATCCTTTCTGATTCTTCCTCTTATTACATTCCTTTTATCTTCTGTTTTTTACTACACAATTCCTATATCAGGCTTGTTTTGTAGCTTTATCAAAATTGCGACCTTTATTAGTCATATTGGATTAAAATTTAAACTGTTATTTTTTATTCATTGAAAATGCCATTATAGTATTTTATTTATTTACCCGAATATTACATGAGCGAGAAAAAAACAGAATCAACTTTACCAGCCTGGCGACAAAAAATACACGAAGTAATATTTGAGGCAGATACCCCATCAGGAAAATGGTTCGACATTATTTTGATTGTTAGTATTGGGTTGAGTGTTTTGGCAGTGATGCTGGATAGTGTTCAATCTTTTAAATCAGCATTCGGCAATTGGTTATTTTATGCAGAATGGTTTTTTACTATTCTCTTTACCATAGAATATTTTCTTCGTCTTATCTCCATCACAAACCCTTTATCCTATGCCAAAAGTTTTTTTGGCATTGTTGATCTGCTTGCCATATTACCCACTTACATCAGCCTGGTTTATGCAGGCGGCCAATATCTTCTTGTAATAAGGCTGTTACGTATTCTCAGGGTTTTTCGTGTTTTAAAATTAGTACAATATGTAAGTGAAAGCAGGGCACTTGCACATGCTCTCAGAAAAAGCCGCAGAAAGATCACCATATTTATTTTTACAGTTCTTACTATTGTAACCGTTCTTGGATCTTTTATGTACCTGATAGAAGGAGAAGCAAACGGATTTACCAGTATACCCAAAAGCATATATTGGGCAATTGTCACACTAACAACGGTTGGATATGGCGACATAACACCACAAACAGTTCCCGGACAACTTGTTTCAGTTGTTATCATGATCATGGGTTATGGGATCATAGCAGTACCTACCGGTATTGTTACGGTTGAAATGTCAAATGCTTTTAAAATGAAAGGAGCCATTCGGGCCTGTATCAGTTGCAGTGCAGACAATCATGATGAAGATGCGATTTATTGCAAACATTGCGGATCCCTACTATAATTAGTTTTGTATATGGATGTTAAAAAAGCATATGATCACTGGTCGAATCAATATGATACGAATGTCAATCCTACCCGGGACCTGGAAGCCCAGGCATTGCGTTCTGTATTGTCAGAAATTGAATTTAATACTTGTTTAGAGATCGGGTGTGGCACGGGAAAAAATACAGAATGGCTGGCAACAAGAGCCAATCAAATTACGGCAGTAGACCTGTCAGATGAAATGCTCATGATTGCAAAAAGAAAAATCAAAGACGATCATGTACAGTTTATTTTAGCTGATATAAATAAAGATTGGAATTTTATTTCTTACCCATTTGACCTGGTTACTTTTAGTCTTGTACTTGAACACATCGAAAATCTTGATCCGGTTTTTAATAAAGTTTCAAAACTGTTGAAAAAGAATGGCCATGTATATATAGGCGAATTACATCCTTTCAAACAATATTCCGGCAGCAAAGCAAGATTTGAAACGGAAGAGGGAGTTCAAATAGTTACCTGCTATAATCATCATTTGACTGATTTTACAAATTCTGCAAAAAAATATGGGTTGGACATTGTTGATTTTAAAGAATATTTCGACAACAATGACAGGAATTCAATTCCCCGGATTTTTACATTGCTTTTAAAGAAAAGTCAATAATCAGAATTGTATAAACTTTCAATCAAAATATATTATTCTAAAAATAAATAATTCAGTGACGGACCTCTCAATAAGTATAAACAAACATATCAGCAGTACAGGCATCTGCTCCAGGCGGGAAGCAGATGCCTGGATTGAAGAAGGCAGGGTTCAAATAAATGGTATAACTGCAAAAAAAGGCAACAGGGTGTTGGAGAATGATAAAGTAACATTGGATGGAGAACCATTAAAAACAAGGCCTGAATTTATTTACATCGCTTTTAATAAACCCCCGGGAGTTACCAGTACCACAGATTTAAAAGACAAGGATAATATTATTGACTTTATCAATCATCCGGAAAGAATATTCCCGATCGGAAGACTGGATAAAGCAAGTGAAGGATTGATTTTATTGACCAGTGATGGTGACATCGTCAATAAAATATTACGATCGAAAAACAATCATGAAAAAGAATACCTGGTTACAGTGAATAAACCTGTTTCAAAAGAGTTCCTGAAGAAGATGAGTAATGGAATTCCAATCCTGAATGTTGTAACCAGGAAATGTAAAACAGAAAAAGTCAGCAATTTTGAATTTAAAATAATTTTAAAAGAAGGATTGAACAGGCAGATCCGGAGAATGTGCAGTTATTTAGATTATGAAGTAAAAAAACTGCAAAGAATCAGGATCATGAATATTCCTCTGAACATCCCAATTGGAAATTGGCGATACCTCAGTGATGCTGAGATGAAAGAGATACAAAATCTTGTTTCTTCATCTTCTAAAACACATAATCACTAAATCAAAAAATAGAATTGAATTAAATTGCTTATTCTTTGGCATTCCGGATTATATTTTGTATAATATAGGTATGCTGCGGCTTCGCGGCGCTATTTTTTCACAAAAAACAATAAAATATATGATGAATGTTATGAATTACCAGGAATATGATGTGATACTGGAAGTATTTGATGCTATTGAAAAAGAGAAATTTGAAAAAGCTGAAGACTGCCTTGCAGATAATTTCAGCTCAACTATATTAAAGAAAGAAGTAAAGAAAGAAGAATTTCTCGATATGTACCGCCGGATTAAAGAAGGAATACCAGATGCAAAATTTGAAATCTTAGATCTCACTTCAGACGGCGATTCTTTTAAGGCTAAAATAAAAATTAAGGGTACACATACTCACGAAATTCCATCCTTAATGAAAGGCTGGAAGAAAATGAAACCAACCGGGAAAAAAATTAATAAGATCATTGCCTCTGTTGAAATTATTCTGCGGGGCGACCGGATCATTGAAATAAGAAATCTGAAAGAGGACAAAGGTGTTATTTCAGGGATTTTGGGCGAACTTGATCTGCTTCCAAAAAATTATTCAGCGAACTAAAATCCAGTTACAATTCTGAAGAAATGCCCGGTTTTATGCCGGGTATTTTTTTAAATACTATTATCTTTTAATACTTGCAAATACCAAATCTTCCAAAAATGAAACGATCTTCGATTCGTCTTTGTCTTTTCCAAAATCGGTAAGTGATGGCAGATTATTCATAAAAAAATTCTGAAAATGAGCCATTTCAATTATAGTACTCGACAATGATTTGGGATATTTATACTTTGGATTATACTCCAGGATTATAGATCCTATTTTAGCGCAAAGATCTTTATAGGGTTGAAAAAAATGGTCCTTATTATCTTCATTTACATGTTTGGTTAAATAAGCTTTTGACCCTTCAGCAATAATGATCTGGTGCAGATTACTTTCATTCACATAAGAAGTAAGTATATCGTCTTCCACATTTGTAGCCAGTAATTCAATTACTTTTTTAATCTTTATTGCCGGATCATTTATATTATTTGTATATATAGCGACTCTGTATTCAAGCCAGCTCCAATACCAGGCCGTGATATAAATTAATAATTTATGTTTATTCTCAAAATAACGATATACCCCTGCTTCCGTAGTCCCGATTTTGGCAGCCAGCTTTTTAAATGTAAAAGATTCAAACCCGTTTTTATGTATGAGCTGAATGCTATGTAAGAGTATTTTCTTTCCCAATTCGCTTTGCTCCGGATTCCTGAGGAAAAGCTTTTCGTTCATCTTGATTTGCAATTGTATTTCCATTTCCCAAATATTTAATTGAGTCCACGAATTAACTACTAATGATTTGAATTTCCAGTGTGTTCTTAATCTGCTGCAGCAAAAATAGTTAAAAGTTTTACAATTAAATGAGATAGTATTACTATCATTTAAAATATTTCCCCTATTTTCGCCGCACAAAAAATAAACTTAAAAAAATCATGGAATTCAAAAACATGTTCAAAGAAATAAAAAACGATCTACCGGCCAGTTTGGTTGTATTTTTTGTAGCGGTTCCCTTATGTTTAGGAATTGCACTGGCTTCCGGCGCACCTTTATTTGCGGGTATAATTGCCGGTATCGTCGGTGGTATTGTAGTCGGCATTGCCAGCGGCTCTCCTTTAGGTGTTAGTGGCCCTGCTGCCGGACTTGCAGTCATCGTGTTAACTTCTATCGCAGCAATCGGATCCTGGCCAGCTTTTTTATTAGCGGTTGTACTGGCTGGAATTTTACAACTTATAATGGGTTTTGCAAAAGCCGGGTTTATTGCTTATTTCTTTCCTACATCAGTTATTAAAGGTATGTTAACCGGTATTGGACTTTTAATTATATTAAAACAAATACCCCATGCTTTAGGATATGATAAAGATGCAATAGGAGATCTCTCCTATTTTCAATTAGATGGAGATACCACTATTTCTTCAATTTTTAAAGCGCTGGATGTAATAACACCTGGTGCTTTACTTATTTCTGTTCTTTCTCTATTCATCCTGATATTGTGGGAAAAAGTTTTGTCAAAAAAGCATAAAATTTTTCAATTGATTCAGGGCCCGTTGGTAGTGGTAGTGCTTGGTATTATTATGTTCAATTTATATAAAAACGGAACCTTAAATTTTAGTTTGGCAGAAGACCAGGTAGTAAGGTTGCCGGTTGCAGGTAGTTTATCTGAGTTTTTCAGCTTTTTCACCTTACCTGACTTTTCAGCTATAACCAACTTCAAAGTTTGGGAAGTTGCTATTGTATTGGCCATTGTAGCCAGTTTGGAAACCTTGCTTTGTGTAGAAGCTACTGACAAAATGGATCCTGAAAAAAGAACAACACCCACCAACAGAGAATTGAAAGCACAGGGCTTAGGAAATCTAATATCAGGATTTATTGGCGGCTTGCCCATTACACAGGTTATTGTACGCAGCACAGCGAATATATCCTTTGGAGGAAAAACTAAAATGTCTGCAATTTTACATGGCGTTTTTTTACTGATAAGTGCTCTAACTATTGCCGGCATCATGAACATGATTCCACTTGCAAGTTTAGCAGCCATCTTATTTATAGTAGGTTATAAACTGGCAAAACCTTCCCTGTTTAAACAAATGTATAAACTCGGCTGGGAGCAATTCATACCCTTCACGGCTACAGTTGTTGGAATATTAGCAACAGACTTGTTAAAAGGAATTACAATTGGAATTCTGTTTGGCATCTTTTATACATTAAGACACAGTTACCGCAATTCACATCACATGAAAGATGTGGTAACAACTGAGGAAGGCCATGAAATTCATCACCTGGTTTTAGCAGAAGAAGTTTCTTTCTTTAACAAAGCCAGTGTATTAAAAGAGTTTGAAACCATACCACCGAACTCAAAAGTGATCATTGACTGTTCAAAATCTAAATCTATTGCACATGATGTTCTTGAATTAATTAAAGATTTTGAAGTGAATGCAAAAACAAAAAACATAAAAGTTGAGAAAATAAATTTTATAGAACCAGCTTATCTCTAAATCAATTAAAACAAATAAAAAAAAATGAAAACATTAACTAAAGAAATGCAGGCAGCTATAACTCCAAAGCAAGCTTTGGAGTTATTAAAAGAAGGCAATAAAAGATTTGTAAACAATCTGAAAGTAAACCGCAACCTGTTACAACAGGCCAACGAAACTTCTGACGGACAACACCCGATGGCAGTTATCCTCAGTTGCATAGATTCCCGCACTTCAGCTGAATTGATCTTTGACCAGGGCCTGGGAGATATATTTAGTGCCCGTATTGCCGGAAATATTATCAATGAAGATATTTTGGGTAGTATGGAATTTGCCTGTAAAGTTGCAGGTTCCAAAATCATTGTTGTACTGGGTCATACAAAATGTGGAGCAATAAAAGGAGCTTGTGATCATGTAGAAATGGGTAACCTGACTGCCTTGCTAACAAAAATTCGTCCGGCGGTAGAAGATGAAAACACAGTAAAAGAAAACCGCAATTCTGCTAATAGCGAATTTGTAGAAAAAGTGGCAACGATCAATGTATTCAGAACTGCAAAAGCTATAATGGAAAGAAGCCCAATCCTGAAAGAAATGATTGAAAAAGGTGAGATTGGCATAGCAGGTGGCATTCATGATATAACAACAGGAGTTGTTACGTTTTATGATGAAACTATAATTATCAAATAAACAAAAGGTTCATTATTTTCAGGCAGCAAATTTTTGCTGCCTGTTTTTTTAAAATTCATCCGATGTACATAAAAATTCAAGTTCTCTTTTTATTATTTTTTCTTAGTACCCTTTCTTATTCGCAGGAACAAAGACTTCAGGACAAGAATACAATTGGATGGCTTATGTACACCGGCCAGTATAAATTAAATCCGAAACTATCTATCCATACAGAATACCAATGGCGCAGAGTAAATGGGTTAAAAAACTGGCAACAGAACTTTGTCCGCACCGGGTTAATGTATGCAATCAGGAAAGACATCAGCTTAAATGCAGGTTATGCATTTGCAGATACTTATTCATACGGAGATTATCCAAGTCCTCTTCGCTTTCCGGAACATCGTTTTTTTGAGCAAGTTGTTATCAGAAAACCGATAGGGAATATAAACATCTCTCATCGTTTTACATTAGAACAAAGATTGCTGGGAAAAGTTGCACTTCAAAACGGTGGCAGAAACACGGACTTTTCTTTTATGAACAGGATCAGGTACAGGTTCAGAACTGAAATCCCAATATGGGGATCAGCATCCGGAAATAACAATTGGAGTGTTGCTTTACAGGATGAAGTTTTTATTGGTTGGGGGAAAAATGTTGGTGCAAATATTTTTGACCAAAATCGTATGGGAGCTTTGCTCGGATATAAAGTAAATGAGAGTTTTAAAATTGAAGCAGGTTATATAAACCAGATTTTACAGCAAGGTAAAAGAGTTAACAACAGTGCCGTTTTTCAATATAACCACGGATTCCTGGTTTCAGCAAATATTTCAGCCTCTTTGTTTAAAAAATGACTGCAATATTAATTATTAATGCAAATGAAAACCTTCAAGAAATTTTGTTGTAAAGTCGCCACTCCTGAAACGTTCATCAGTCATTAATTGAAGATGAAACGGGATCGTGGTTTTTATACCTTCAATTACATATTCACTCAACGCACGGTACATTGTATTTAGTGCTTCTTCCCTTGTTTGTGCAATTGTAATTAATTTACCAATCATCGAATCATAATAAGGTGGAATTACGTAGCCAGCATACACATGGCTATCTACTCTCACCCCATGACCACCAGGTTGATGAAGGGTAGTGACCTTTCCGGGAGAAGGTCGAAAATCATTATATGGATCTTCTGCATTGATCCGGCATTCAATTGCATGCATCTGGGGAAAATAATCCTTACCAGATACTTTCTCACCCATGGCAATTTTAATCTGCTCTTTGATCAGGTCAAAATTGATCACTTCCTCTGTCACACAATGTTCTACCTGGATTCGGGTATTCATTTCCATAAAATAAAAATTACGATGCTTATCTACCAGGAATTCTATAGTTCCTACGCTTTCGTAATTAATTGCCTGTGCTGCTTTTTTAGCAGCTTCACCCATTTTTTGCCTGAGCTCATCAGTCATAAAAGGAGAAGGTGACTCCTCAACCAATTTCTGATGCCTGCGTTGAATAGAACAATCTCTTTCACTCAGGTGACTCACATTTCCATATTGATCTCCGGCAATCTGAAATTCGATATGTCTTGGCTCTTCTACATATTTTTCCATGTAAATGCCATCATTCTTAAATGAAGCTGCCGCTTCTGTTTTAGCATTATTATAGGCTTTTTCCATTTCAACCTCTTCCCACACAATTCTCATTCCCTTACCACCACCACCAGCAGTTGCTTTAAGAATAACGGGGTATCCCATTTCTTTCGCCAAACCTTTAGCTTCATCTATGCTTTCCAACAAACCTTCACCTCCCGGCACAACAGGTACACCTGCTTTTATCATTGTTTCTTTAGCAGTGATTTTGTCGCCCATCGAATTAATCATGTCAGGTGTAGGGCCGATAAATTTTATTTGATGATCCGCACAGATCTGTGCAAACTTTGAATTTTCTGCAAGAAAGCCATAACCCGGATGAATTCCATCCGCATTGGTTATCTCAGCCGCCGCCATAATGTGCGGAATATTTAAATAGGATTCTGAACTTGGTGGCTTACCTATACAAACTGCCTCATCAGCAAATTTCACATGCAAACTATCCCGGTCTGCAGTTGAATATACTGCCACTGTTTTTATCCCCATTTCCCGGCATGTACGAATTACACGAAGAGCAATTTCACCACGGTTTGCAATAAGAATTTTTTTAAACACAGCTTATATTTAAGAATTTGAAAAAATAAAATTCAAAATGACCAAGTCAGTTGCTTTCGAATTATGAAGGTTCTACCAAGAATAATGGCTGATCATATTCAACAGGTGAAGCATCTTCTACCAGTACTTTTATGATCTTTCCTTTTACTTCACTTTCTATTTCGTTGAAAAGTTTCATTGCTTCAATGATACAAACCACTTTGCCGGGATTAATTTCAGTACCAACTGTTACAAAATCCGGTTTGTCAGGCGCCGAACGGCGGTAGAAGGTCCCTATCATGGGGCTTTTTATAGTTATGATATTACTTGGAACAGCAGCTTCTCCGGAAGTTCCGGGTTTAGCAGGGGTTTGTTCTATTGATGTGTGAGAAGGAATGTGTTGTGGTAAATTGGGATAAGCAGGTGCTGCTTGTACTGGTGCACTTACCACATGGGTTACTTTTTCCTCTTTCTGTTTTATGGTAACTTTTATGTCTTTTTGTTCTACAGTTAGTTCACCAATATTTGATTTGTTGACCATTTTGATCAAATCCTGAATCTGCTTAAAATCCATGTTTTTCAAATTTAGTTGTTGGTTTTAATTTATAAGGGATGGCTAAGATATGAAAGAACCCTGAATTGACTGTTTTTTAAAGAATTTCCTCAAAAAAGATTTAAAAACAGCAAAATTAGGGTCAAATCAGGGTAAAAATCAGCGAAAATTAAAGACCTTATTTTTCAAAAAAATGCTAATAAGTCTATTATTTTTTAATAAAACTGATGGTATTAATTAGTCTTTAACTCTTTCGACATATTCACCGGTCTTTGTATTAATTCTCACACTTTCTCCTTCATTCACAAAAAGAGGAACGCCAACAGTAGCACCGGTTTCAAGGGTTGCCTGTTTTAAAGTTCTCGTAGCTGTATCGCCTTTTACACCTGGTTCACAATAAGTAATTTGCAAAACGATTTTATCAGGTAATTCCGCACCAAGAATCTGATCATTCTCAGTATTGATAAATACACCCACCTCATGTCCTTCTTTCAGGTATTTAGGAGCATCAATTGTTTCTTCTTGTAAAGCAATTTGTTCAAAAGTTTCATTGTCCATGAAATTATACCCGGTGTCATCCTTATACAAAAACTGGTAAGTGCGTTTTTCTACCCTTACAGGGAAAATGGTATCTCCTGAGTTCCAGGTTTTTTCAATACTACGGTTATTATCTACCCCTTTTAGTTTTGCCCAAACTTTTGCTGCAGCACGGGCAGTTTTGTTTTCACCAAATTCAACAACACTGTAAAGACTGCCATCAAGGTTTAGGATCATTCCGCGACTTATATCAGATGTATTTGCCATTAAAAAATTGCTTTTTGCCCATAACTAAATATTAGAGCAGATTAAAAATCATTTTGGGCGGCAAAGATAAGGTAAGGTAAACAGGTGGCAAAGGAAAGAAGGAAGTACCAATTAACAATTTTATGCGTTTCTTCTTACTCTAAACACTTTACTTTGACAAATGAAAAAACTATTTGTATTAAAGTTTTTTATACTTGTCATTTCAACTTCCTTTGCTCAACAGGATCTTAGTCAACCACTATATAAAAGGTTCCCCACCCCACCACCTTTCAAATTATTAGCTACTGACAGCACTACAATTTTGACAGATAAAGACATTAAGAAAAATAAAGCTGTTTTTGTAATGGTCTTCAGTCCGGATTGTGACCATTGCCAACTTCATGCTGAAGAAATGGTGAATAAGCGGGATGAGTTTAAGGATATCCAGGTAGTAATGGGAAGCATGCAACCTTTATCAAAAATTAAAGAATTCTATACTATTTATCATTTAGATAAATTGGATAACTTAATTATCGGCCAGGACAGGGAGTTCATTCTTGGTACTTATTATAAAATGAAGAGCTTACCTTTTCTGGCTTTCTATGATAAGAAAGGAATGCTGATTGATGTATTTGAAGGAGCACTACCCATTGATAAAGTCCTTGAAAAATTCAAAAACTAACAAAAATCATCTCTGCAAATAACTTACAGACCAGTACCTTTGCCCCGCAAATAAATTTTTTATATAAATTAATTTTTATTTCATGAAAGTAACTGTTGTAGGAGCCGGAGCAGTAGGCGCCACCTGTGCGGATAATATTGCCAGGAAAGAACTTTGCACAGAATTAGTTTTACTTGATATCAAAGAGGGACTGGCAGAAGGCAAAGCACAGGACATGATGCAAACTGCTACCCTGCTTGGATTTGATACCCGTATCACAGGAAGTACAAATGATTATTCTAAAACTGCAGGTAGCGATGTAGTAGTGATCACTTCCGGAATCCCACGCAAACCCGGAATGACCAGAGAAGAACTGATTGGCACCAATGCCGGAATTGTAAAAACGGTTTGCGAGAATATTTTAAAACATTCTCCCAATGCAATAATAATAGTTATCAGTAACCCGATGGATACAATGACTTATTTAGCATTAACATCAACCGGATTACCAAAAAACAGAATTATCGGAATGGGCGGTACATTGGATAGCAGCCGGTTTAAGTACCAGCTTTCTCAGCATTTGGGATGCAGCCCGGCTGATCTGAATGCAGTGGTTGTCGGAGGACATGGTGACACTACAATGATACCATTGATAAGACATGCAACATGGAACAGTGCACCTGTAACAAGTTTTCTGTCTGAAGAACAACAAACAAAAATTGTAAATGACACAATGGTTGGTGGGGCTACCCTTACAAAACTGATTGGTACTTCTGCCTGGTATGCACCAGGTGCATCAGGAGCAGCTTTAGTAGAAGCAATTGTAAGAGATGAAAAGAAATTATTTACCTGTTGTGTTGCTTTGGATGGCGAATACGGACAGAAAGATATATGTATTGGTGTTCCGGTGATCATAGGAAAAAATGGCTGGGAAAAAATTCTTGATTTCAAATTAAATGAAACAGAACAGGCATCATTTAATAAAAGCGCAGATGCAGTGAGAAATATGAATGAAGTACTGAAGACTTTATAAAATTTAAAATTATACATGAAAGGCGAACTGTATTGTTCGCCTTTTTTATTTTCCCATTAACCAAACTTTATCTTTGCATTATGCATTATGTTTCTGTAGAAGGATTAACAAAGTCATACGGGATTCAACCTTTGTTTGAAAACATTTCTTTTAATATTGAAGAAGGGGATAAAATTGCCCTGGTAGCAAGGAACGGTTATGGAAAATCCACTTTATTAAAAATACTTGCAGGCCTGGAAACCACGGATGAAGGGAAAGTCTGGATCAACAAAGAAGTGACAGTTGCTTTTTTTGAACAAGAGCCAACATTTATTGAAGAAAAAACTATTCTGGAAAATATATTTCATCACGATCATCCCATCATCAATACCATAGCTGAATATGAAGCAGCCTGTGATGAAGATAGTCCGGAGAAAATGAATACAGCTATCGATAAAATGGATGAACTGAATGCCTGGAATTTTGAAACCAAAGTAAAACAGATACTGGGTAAACTAAATGTTCATCATCTAAACCAAACTGTAAATAAACTAAGTGGCGGCCAGCGCAAAAGAGTTGCTTTGGCAAAAACGCTGATCGATATCGGATTTGAACACAAACACGTTTTACTCATCATGGACGAACCAACCAACCACCTGGATGTGGAAATGGTGGAATGGCTGGAAAATTACATGGCACAGGAAAATGTGACTTTGATCCTGGTAACACATGATCGCTATTTCCTGGATGCGGTATGTAATGAGATTTGGGAATTAGACAGATCTGAACTTTCAGTTTATAAAGGAGATTATGCAAATTACCTGGAAAAAAAATCTGCAAGGCTGGAAAGTGAGGCAGCCAGTATTGATAAAGCAAAAAACACTTACAGGAAAGAATTGGAATGGATGCGAAAGCAACCCAAAGCAAGAACTACAAAAAGTAAAAGCCGCCAGGATAATTTTTATGAAATAGAAAAGAAAGCAAAACAAAAAATTGAAGATTCCAAACTTCAGCTGCAGATGAAAATGAACAGGCTTGGCGGTAAAGTGGTAGAGATGAAAAAAGTGAATAAAAGCTATGGCGACAACCTGATACTAAAAGGATTTGATTACACTTTTACCAAAGGAGAAAGAATCGGTGTTGTTGGTAAAAACGGGATCGGCAAATCCACATTTCTCAATTTAATTCTTGGGACCGAAAAAGCAGATAGCGGGAAAATCAAT
>CAZOOT010000058.1:0-19554 GCA_964581455.1 uncultured Chitinophaga sp.
GGCTTTTATTTTTATTCTCCCCCAATGCTTTATTCTAAATTTTCCGCCTGCGTACAGTTTTGCAAATCTTTCCTCATTGAGACAATCCTCTTCAATTAATTTTGAAACAAGCTCTTCTACATCTGATTTTCTTAATCCCAATAAATAGGCCTTGGTTTTCACTTCACTGTGACTGCGTTCCTGATAGCCACAATAATGCTTTAATTTTTGATAGGCCTGTTCTTTCGTCAAAATTTTCTTTTGCATCCACATCCGTTTTAGCCAAAATTAAGTGCCTGAATTTATCCACCATTAAAAATCCGTCAATGGGTCAATATTGTTGGCAATAACCTAAAAATCATTAGCTTCGCTACAAACAAGTATTAAGATGAAGTTTATCGTTTCCTCGTCAGCTTTGTTGAAGCAGTTGCAACATATTTCCGGCGTTATCAATGCAAACACGGTTCTGCCGATTTTAGAAGACTTTTTATTTGAAGTAGAAAAAAATAAATTAAGTGTGGTGGCTACCGATCTTGAAACAGTCATGAGAATTCAAATGGATATCGAAGCCAAAGACAGCGGGAAGGTTTGTATCCCGGCAAAAATCCTGATGGATAGCCTGAAGAATATTCCTGACCAGCCACTGACATTTAATATTGATAAAAATTTTGGCATTGAGCTTACCAGTGACAATGGAAAATATAAGGTGATGGGTGAAAACCCTGATAATTTTCCGAAAGAACCTTCTGCAGATGACACTACAACATTTAATACCACTTGTATCGCATTGATCACAGCAGTAAATAAAACTTTATTTGCCGTGAGCAATGATGATCTGCGACCTGCAATGACAGGAGTGTTTTTTGAATTAGATAAAAAAGGAATGCAAACAGTGGCAACTGATGCACACCGGCTTGTCCGATATAAAAGAATGGATGTGAGTTGTCCGAAAAGTGATTCATTTATTGTGCCTAAAAAACCGCTTACATTATTAAAAACTGCGTTGCCGCTTAATAATGATGAGATCTCAATCAGCTATAACAGCAATCATTTTTTTGTAAAACACGGCACCACACAAATGAGTTGTCGTTTGATTGATGCAAGATTTCCCGATTATAAAGTGGTGATACCAACTGACAATCCCTATAAATTAGTGGTGAATAAAAACGATTTCCAGGGAGCACTTCGCCGTGTAAGTATTTTCAGCAACAAAAGCACCAACCAGGTGGCGCTGGCCATTGCCGGAAGCGAATTAGAGCTTACTGCCCAGGATATAGATTTTAGTTTTGAGGGAGACGAAAGAATGAAGTGCCAGTACGATGGCGAAGACCTGACGATTGCCTTCAATGCAAAATTCCTGATCGAGATGCTGAATGCAGCCGATAGCGATGAAGTAAAAATGGAACTATCCACCCCTACAAAAGCGGGTATTATTAAACCAACAGAGCAGGATGAAAATGAAGAACTGATGATGCTGGTGATGCCATTAATGCTAAATCAATAATCTTTTTTAAATAAACAACTTTAACCACCTTTCTAAGGTGGTTTTTTTAATTTAGCCCCATGAAACATATTTGTATTCGTGTGTTTGATAATTACATGTCGGCGCATATTATTTTAGGAAGGTTACAAAACGAATCGATTGCCTGCTATTTGGTTGATGAGCTTTCACATACCATTGGTCCGTTTTTATCAGCCCCGGTGGGTGGCATTAAATTAATGGTAGCTGAACAACAAACTGAAAGAGCTTTATCAATTTTACAGGAATTCGGTTCTAATCCGGAGTCCCTGGAAGCATAAATCTTTCGTACCTTTCATTTCAATTCAGATTATGGAAAAGTTTATTCATTTCTGGGACAATATCACAACATTCCAGAGACTGATTACTGTCATTGCTCCGCTGTTTTTTTTCTTTTTCCTCGAAAACCTGATTCCCTTATTCCGGTTTACCTATAACCGGTTTCGTCATGCGGGTACGAATTTGTTTTTTCTGGGTACCACTTTTATCATTAATATATTTTTTGGCTTATTGACTGTTTCTGTCAGCATCTGGACGATAAAAAACAATTGGGGGCTTTTCCAGCTGGTGGAAATATCGCTTTGGGCAAAACTCATTTTCACTCTTTTTGTTATGGATTTTTTTTCGCAGTATGCTCCGCATTATATGCTGCATAAAGTAAAACCGTTCTGGCGATTTCATGTGGTACACCATTCAGACCCACAGGTAGATGTTACAACCGGCACCCGCCATCATCCCGGTGAGTGGGTAGTGAGAGAAGCCTGTTCGATCATTGGAATATTCCTGATCGGTATCGGACCGGGTCTGTATTTTTTACATCGCAGTTTCCAGGCTTTGTTTACTTATTTTAATCATGCAAATATTCAATTGCCCAAATGGTTAGACAAATCGCTTGCATGGGTATTTGTTACTCCTGATATGCATAAGTTTCATCATCATTACAAACGCCCCTGGACCGATATGAATTATGCCAACTCTTTTTCAATTTGGGACCGGATATTCGGTACACTGGTATATGATGACACAAAAAAAATAAAATATGGTATCGATACTTTAGACGATAAGTTTGCCAATGATATTGGCTACCAGTTAAAAATTCCTTTCGATAAAAACATCCAGGTCACAAGACCCGAGTTTGAATAATCATATTATTCCTCCATACTAATCCAGAAAACTTCATGATTGCTGCTCCCAAAAAAAAATCTGTTTATGCAATGATCCCGGCTCGTTTTGGCGCTACCCGTTTTCCCGGCAAATTGATGCAGATTTTGGGAACCAAACCTGTCATTCGTCATGTTTATGATAATGCGGTGAAAAGTGGTTTGTTTGATGAAGTTTTTGTTGTTACAGACAGCGAAATCATATACAAGGAGATTGTTTCAAATGGAGGAAACGCAATGATGAGCAAGAAAGAACATGAGAGTGGAAGCGATCGCATCGCTGAAGCAATTGCAAATATAGGCGTTGACATAGTGGTAAATGTGCAGGGCGATGAACCTTTTTTAAAAAAAGAACCTCTAGAAAAACTGATCAGTTTATTTAATGATCCGGAAGTAGAAGTAGCTTCATTGATGAGAAAGTCATCTTCCGAAGAAAGCAAAGATCCGAATTGTGTAAAAGTGGTGGTTGATAAAAACATGAGTGCTCTTTTATTCAGCAGGTATCCCATCCCTTATGCAAGAAGCGGATCATCGCAACATTATATTCATGTAGGTGTGTATGCATACAGAAAAGAGGCTTTGCTGTGGTTTACGAATTCTTCTTCATCAACTCTTGAACAAACTGAAAAACTGGAACAACTCCGCTTTCTTGAAAACGGGAAAAAAATAAAAATGGCTGAAACGGATTATATAAATATAGCCATTGACACTCCCGCAGATTTGGAAAGAGCCAGGCAAATGCTTTAGCCTTGCCGATTATAAAATTTGCTGCTTTCTGATCAAATAATTGATGAAATAGTTTTCCTAACTTTCCAATTACTATGAATGTAAAATTAAAGCCCGAAAAATACCTGCGATACCTGGTACCCCTGCATTTATTTGGCACCAAGCGAACACGGCAGATCCTGGATCAGAATCCTACTGTTATTCCTCTCCGGGAAGATTCAAAAGAAGTTAAAATAACCGTTCATGATTATACTCTCGCTTCTTATGAATCCTATGAATTAAACAAAATAGAAGATTGTTTTCGGTTTTTATCTACCCAATCGGTCAGCTGGATAAATATTGATGGGATCCGGAAAGCAGATGTAGAAATTCTTTGTACTCATTTTGGTGTTCATCCATTGATTCTTGAAGACATACTCAGTATGAATCAGCGGCCAAAAATGGATGAGCTGGATAATATTTTATTCTGCCTGCTGAACATGCTCTACTATAATGAAGAGCAACATGCGGTGGAACAGGAGCAGATCAGTATTGTTCTGGGAAAAAACTTTGTACTGAGTTTCCAGGAAGATGCCAATCGTGATGTTTTTAATTCGCTTCGGGAAAAATTAAAACTGAGTAACAGCAGGATCCGGCAAGGCGGCGCCGATCATCTTTGTTATGTTCTCCTGGATCTGATTGTTGACCACTATTATCTCGTCATGGATAAATTGGGAGACCGGATAGAAGACCTGGAAGAAGAAGTGGTAAGAAACAGCAACAAACGAAGCCTGGCGAAAATTAATACACTCCGGAAAGAGCTGATCGTATTAAAAAGAAATATGGCGCCGGTTCGTGATCTCGTCAATGGCTTTATCCGTAGTGACAGCGATTTGCTTGAAGACAGAAGTACAAAATATTTTAAAGATGTATATGATCACATTATACAGGCAAATGATTTAAGTGAAACATACCGGGATATGATGATCAACATGCATGATCTGTACATAAATAATATTAACCTGAAGATGAACGAGGTGATGAAGGTGATGGCCATAGTTACCTGTTTGCTGGCGCCGGCTACTGTTATCGGAGGAATCTTTGGAATGAATTTCGACTCAATACCCTGGCTGCATAACCCCTATGGGTTTTTCGGCGCTGTAGTTTTTATGCTTGTAATACCCTTATTGATGCTAAACATTTTCAGAAAACGAGGCTGGTTTTAGGTTTATTTTTGAAACCCCTTTTAATTACAGAAACGAAGCAGTATCATTGTGTCCTGATTTTTTTTATTAATCATTCCCCATCATTATGGTACCCTTTAAAACTGTTGCACTTTTTATTCTTTCTTTTTTTATTTTTTTTTCTGCCAATGCTCAAACAGAGCCAGACCTTGTTCCCGAAAAAGATTCAGTACTTTTAAAAAAGAGCTTCATTAAAATAAATCTTACCGGCATTCCTTTAAAAAATTATTCGTTACAGTTTGAAAGGGTAGTTTCAAGAAAAATTTCTTTTGCCGTTTCTTTAAGAACAATGCCCTCAAGCTCTATTCCTTTTCAAAAACTTGTACTGAATAAAGTGGATAAAAATGATCCCGAGACCCGTGAGGCAATTGAAAGTTTTCGATTAAGCAATTTTGCATTTACTCCCGAAATGAAACTATACCTGAGTAAAAGGGGATATGGCCGGGGTTTTTATATTGGCTTTTATTACAGATACGCAAAGTTTACTACCAATAACCTGCTTTTTGAAGTAGAGGACAGTCCGGGCGTAACAAGAAAGCTGGATTTTTCCGGAACGATGAGTGCAAATACCGGAGGAGTTCTTTTTGGCGCTCAGTGGCCAATTGGAAAATCTTTCAGCCTGGACTTGATGATACTGGGTCCGCATTATGGCTCCGGAAATGGTTTGCTCTCTACAACCACTTCTCCTCCTCTTACTGCCAATGAACAAAATGACCTGAAAGCTGATCTTGAAAGTATTGAAATTCCGTTTACAAGAAAAACCGTAACCGTAAATGCGAATGGCGGTACTTTAAAACTAAACGGGCCCTGGGCCGGCATCCGTTCCGGTATTAGTTTTGGTGTTCGGCTTTAAGAAAAATAAATCTACACGGCAGGTACAAATTTATACGGGTATACTTTTCCTGAGCTCCACTGGCACACATAAAGGTTCTCTTCGTCGTCCACCATTACATCATGCGGATGCCTGAATAGTTTGTTTGTTTGATAGAATTGTTTCAGCTTTCCGTTTTCATAAGCAGCTTCCGATCCGCAAAGAACCGACACCACTTTGTTCTCTTTGTTTAAAATGATGACAAAGCCTGAGTCGGAATTATTAAGTGTTGGTGAACGAAGCACAGCTGCATACAAATAATTTCCTTTGATTACCGGCCTGCATACACAGGCTCCCGGCAGCGAAATAGTTTCTATATAATTTCCCGCCATCGAATATCTTTTAAAGCAGCACCTGGTTCTGTCTGTGATCAACAGTGTTTCTGGTGTAGTTCTGTAGTCGATACAAATACCGTGTGCGTTGTCCAGGTTTTTTTCTTCATCGCCCCTGCCACCAAAAATGTTTTTTATATTTCCAGCCACGTCATAATGAATGATGAATTGTGAACCGTATCCATCGGCTACATACACTTCTCCTTTTTTTGTAATGGCTGTCTCTGTGGGAACAAATTTTTTTGCATCTGTATATTTTCCCGATTCTGCCGGAAAATTCCAGGTAGTAATTATTTTTCCATCCACTGTGGTTTTATAGAACTGGTTTTTCTCCGTATCCGTAATAAAAAAAAGCTGTTCGTCTTCCCCTGCAATGCTCAGTCCGTGTGCCCCCGGAAAATCGTGGCCCCATGTTTTAAGCAGCTTTCCTTTTTTGTCAAAGAAAATAACATTGTTCTTAGTTTCATTTGTCAGTAACACAATTCTTCCTTTGGCATCCTGTACCATTTCGTGACAGTCATTGACCGGAAGGCTGCCTGCATCTGCTTTTACCCAGCCTTTTTCCAACCGGTATCGTTTTTCGTTTTGTCCATAAATGATTTCATCGTTTTTCATTTCCATTAATTTTTCTTTGGCAATCAGGCTTCCGGCAAACAGCACGGAGCTGTTGAATAAAAATTCTTTTCTTTTCATAAATCAATTATTAAAAAATACTTCGTCAATAAATACCCAACCCTTTTCTCCCTTACCTGGGTGCCAGGACGGAAGTCTTTGAATGTTCCTGGCAACCACTTTGTAATATTGCTGTGGCCCGGAAGGAATATCGATCCTGAGACCCTGAATCCCTGTTAAATTTAAATCTTCTTTCGTTGTTTGTTTCGGAAAAACTTTTTTCAAAAGTTTCAGCTTGTTTTTTTCAGATCCTCCCCACACTTCCACTTCAGTTGGCGGCATGATATAAGATTGCACCTTGACATTATAGCTGATTGTAATACTGCTTAAGCTTTGTGGTTTTTCAAAATAAAACAACCCGCTGAAGGGACTCTCTTTATAACCTAACCAACTTGCATCACTAAAATTATCCGCTGTCCCTTTTTTGCTATCCACGATCGTTTTGCTTCCCTCCCCTTTGTATTTTTCGTTGGGTTTTGTAAGCAATTCTGTTTCGTCAGGAGTTATTCCTTTTTTAAAAAAAGAATAACTGGCTACCGGGCTGCTATACCATCCTGGCTTGGTAGCCCTGGTATTGATAATTACAAATCCATTTACAGGAACGGGATTTTTATATTCCGGCGAATTGCTGCTATCGGGTATCGTGCCATCTGTAGTGTAACGGATCCTTACTCCGGCGATCTGGTGTTTCAGTTGTATCGTTTCCTTTTCTGATAATACAAATCCTTCATTGACCAGTGTTGGAACCGTAAGCACCAGTACTTCGTGTTCATCCGGCTTATACCCGGTTTCAAATTTTATGGTGGATATCTGTGCTACAGCCGGGTCCCCTGCTGTAATTGCGCTGTTCCATATAAAAACATTTTTCAGTGAATCCATTTTAGCAAGAACTGACAATGCATTACCGTCAACAGCTGTTCCTGCCAAAGAAAGCAATTGCAGGTTCTTTAATTTAAGCAGCGCTTCCATCCCCTTGCTTGTAATCTTTGTATTATTGAGAAAAAGTTTTTCAAGGTTTTCAAATCTGGAAACCGTTTTCAAATCTTCGTCAGTTACAGGCATCTTATTGAGGTTTAACGAAACAAGTTGCTCTTTTACTTTTAATAAGTCACTAAGTTTTTTTGAATTGAATTTTTCACTGACAAAAAAATCAGCCTGTAATGCGGGTGAGTTTTGAGAAACAGGAAAAATTGAAAGGAAGGGATTGTTTAAGTTTTGTATGGTTGCAGCAGAAGCTTTGTCAAATGAATATTCTTTTTCCCTGATTTCATTTTGTGGAAGAACAATAAATTTTGATGCGATCATTTTTAAGGTATCCGTATCAGCATAGTCCCTAATTTGTTTTTCTGTATCTGCTCCATACCGGATCCAGGCAAAAAGAAAATTTTTTTCTTCTTCTGTCAATTGTGGTTTTCCCTTTGGTGGCATGTGCTTTTTATCTTCGACCGGCAAGTGTGCATATTGAATAAGATGGCTGTTTGCCGGATCACCACTTTTCCAAATAGCACCATTTTTTCCACCTGCAAGTAATTTTTCCAATGAAGTCATGACCAGTCCGCCCTTTGCCTTTTTTTCATTGTGACAGGTAAAACATTTTGATTTCAGGATGGGTCTTACAGCAGCTGCAAACAATGTGCTGCTGTCGGTTATTATTTCGTCTGCATATTCTTCTTTCTGCAGGGGTTGAAAAATGAATCCTTCGCCATGAGTCAGGTTGGATCCAAAGTGGCTTCCAATAATCATCAGGAGGGTGTTTGTGCTTAAGACAACAGCAAACAATTTTGTTTTTTCGGGAAATGATTTATACAGCAATAATAATACGTATGCAAATATTGCAGTGGCTACTCCAAGAAATTTATGTCGATTTAATATTATTTCTTCGTATCCATCTTCCCTTGAAAGAAAGAAACCGAATAGTGCAGTAAGCAAAGCTGTAAAGGCTGTAAGATTTAATAAAAAAGAAAAAAGTTTCTGAAAAGAATCTGCATCAATATTTTTTCTGAATAACCAAAACAAAGCTGATGTTATTAAAAGACCTATTGGTAAATGCAGGAGCATCGGATGCATTCTTCCTGTTGCCTGTAACAATGGCGGCAACACAACCCTATCCTGAAAGATCAATAAAAACAAAAGCAAGACGATAATAAAAAGGCTTGTGTTGGATAAAATACGCTGCAATAATTTCATCATAAATTTTTATACAATGATTCCTTTTACCACTTCACCAGCCACATCAGTAAGCCGATAGCGGCGTCCAAGATGTTTATAAATTAACTTTTCATGATTGAGTCCTAAAAGCTGTAAAACGGTGGCGTGAAAATCATTCACATGTACCGGGTCTTTTACAATATTATAACCAAACTCATCGGTTTCGCCGTAAACCATTCCCGGTTTGATACCGCCGCCTGCCATCCAGATGCTATAACATCTCGGATGATGATCTCTGCCGTAATTATCTTTTGTTAATTCTCCCTGGCAATAATTTGTTCTTCCAAACTCTCCGCCCCAGATTACCAGTGTTTCGTCCAATAATCCTCTTTGTTTTAAATCCATAACCAATGCTGCGGAAGCCCTGTCGGTATCCCTTGCCTGTCCGGGCATTTCACCAACAAGATTTCCATGCTGATCCCAGCCCTGGTGATAAAGCTGAATAAAGCGTACACCTGATTCAGATAATTTTCTTGCCAGTAAACAATTGGCTGCATAGGTACCGGGTACGAGGCATTCGGGTCCATACATTTTAATTATCGTATCCGATTCTTTAGAAAGATCGGTAAGTTCTGGTACCGCTGTTTGCATGCGGTAAGCCATTTCATATTGCTCCACTTTAGTTTTTATTTCCGGATCGCTGAATTCTTCAAATGAAAGTGCATTCAGTTTTGCTAATTGATCCAGCATGTTTCTTCTATCCATTTTATTTGCACCCTCCGGATTGTTCAGATATAAAACTCTTTCATCACTGTTACTGAATTGCACGCCCTGGTGAATGCTGTCTAAAAAACCATTGGTCCAGAGTTTTGAATAAACTCCTTGTCCATTTCCTTTTCCTCTAGAAAGTAATACACAAAATGCAGGAAGATTTTTATTCTCACTACCCAATCCATAACTAAGCCACGAACCCATGCTTGGACGATTGCCCACCTGTGCGCCGGTTTGCATAAAGGTTAATGCGGGATCATGATTGATCGCCTCCGTGTGCATGGTTCTTATGATACAGATATCGTCTGCAATTTTTGCAATGTTTGGAAACAGGTCGCTGATCCAGGCGCCTGATTGACCATACTGTTTAAATGGAAATTTTGATCCCACCATCGGAAATTTTTCCTGGCCGGATGTCATACCCGTAAGTCTTTGTCCCATTCTGATAGATTCAGGAAGATCCTGTCCCTGCATTTCATTCAGTTTGGGTTTATAATCGAAAGATTCTAATTGAGATGGTGCGCCGTTTTGAAAAAGATAGATCACCCTTTTTGCTTTGGGTGCAAAATGCGGCAGACCAACCGGGGGAAAATCTTCATTGCTTTCTGCATTAAACAGATCCTTTATCAATAAAGAACCCAGCGCAACGCCGCCCAAAGCAACGCCTGCTTTTCCAAGAAAATGTTTTCTTGTAATGTTTTTCCGGTTTTCAAAAAATTCGTTGGCCATAGATTATGATTTAGTAATGGCTTCCTCCATATTATAAATTGTCAGAATTGTCTGCATCAATGCAGCAGTTATTGCTTTATCAGGAACAGCTTTGTGTTTATATTCTCCGGCCTTCAATAAGCTTTCTGCCTTGCCGGGTATTTGTTTACATTTAATTTTTTCGTTTTCATAGTAGGATAAAAGAATTTCTTTTTCTTCCGTTCTTATTTTCCTGCAAAGAATTAACCGAAATGCTTTTTCTATTTTTTCTTTTTCCGGAGTCTTTTCAACCGAGAGTTTTTCCGCCAACACCCTGGCTGCTTCAAGCACCTGCGGGTCGTTTAACAAAATAAGAGCTTGCAATGGTGTATTTGTGTTTAACCGTATCACTTCGCACTGGTCCCTGTTTGAAGCATCAAAAGTTAACATGGATGGCGGAGGAACTGTTCTTTTTATAAATGTATACATACCGCGACGATATAATTTTTCATCATGATCCTGTATATAATTTGCTAGTTGCCCGCGGCCCGATGTGGACGATTCCCATATTCCCTTGGGCTGATAGGGTTTTACACTTGGGCCGCCGATCTCTTTATTCAGCAATCCGCTGCTTGCCATGAAATGATCCTTGATCAACTCAGCCGAAAGCCTTGTTCTGCTATACCTGCTTAAATAAATATTTGCAGGGTCAATGGCATATTTATTTTTATCAACTACTGAAGATTGGCTGTATGTGGCTGAATTGACGATCTGTTTCACCAATCTTTTTATGTTCCAGCCGTTGTTCATAAAATCCAATGCCAGCCAATCCAATAATTCAGGGTGAGATGGCATGTCGCCCTGCATTCCAAAATCACCAGAAGATTTTACCAGGCCGGTACCGAAAAAATTTTGCCAGATCCTGTTCACAAAAACTCTTGCAGTAAGCGGATGCTTTTTGTCGAATAGCCATTTCGCTAATCCCAACCTGTTTTTATCAAGCCGGTTGCTATCAAATGGCAAAATATCTTCGGGAGTGCCGACCGAAACCTCGTCGCCCAACTGATCATAAACTCCTCTTCTTAAAATATGCGTTGGCCTTCTCTTGCCTGAGTCTTTCATGATCATTACCATCACGGGGGCCGTATCTTTTTTATTGATAAATTTTAAAACATCATTTATTTCTGCAGTGGTAATTTTCATGTTGGGCGGATCTGCAAGAGAGGCTAATTGAATATCTCCCTGTAAGCCTTTTTCATTTACCTGGTTGAAAAAAGCAAATATGCTGTAATATGATTTTTGCGGAATAGGATCGTATTTGTGATCGTGGCATTTTGCACACTCAAGCGTCATTGCCAGAAATGCTTTTCCGAATGTATTGGTTCGGTCGGTTACATATTCCAGCCGGTACTCTTCATCAATCACGCCGCCTTCCTGTGTTATTTTGTGATTGCGGTTGAAGCCGGTTGCAAGTAACATTTCTTTGGTTGGTTCCGGCATCAGGTCTCCTGCCAGTTGCCAGCTTACAAATTTTTCATAAGAATAATTCTGGTTGAATGCATGAATGACCCAATCTCTCCAGGGCCACATGGTTCTCAATCCATCATCCTGGTAGCCGTGGCTATCTGCATAGCGGGCAATATCGAGCCAGCTGATCGCCATTTTTTCTCCGTAGTGCGGACTAGCCAATAATTCATCTGTGATTTTTTCAACTGCGTTTTCAGATTGATCTTTTAAAAATCTTTCCTGCATCTCTATTGACGGCGGCAGGCCAGTCAGGTCAAAACAAATTCTTTTCAGTAATCTTTCTTTATCTGCTTCTTGGTTTGGTGCCAAGCCAACTGATTTTAATTTCTCCAGGATAAAAAAATCAAGTTCGTTTTTTGCCCAGTTGCTGTTTTTTACTTCGGGTATTGCCTGGGGCTGGGGTACAATGAGTGCCCAGTGCTTTTTATACTCTGCGCCCTGTTTGATCCATTTCCTGATCAGGTTTATTTCAAAAACAGAAAGCTTAAGGTTTGATGATGGGGGAGGCATCAGCTCAGCTGTGTCTGTTGAAGATATTCTTAAATACATCTGGGAGCTTTCCGGGTCGCCGGGTACAATAGCATGAAAGCCCGGATTGTCCTTTAGTGCAGCAAAGGCGTTGTCTGGAATATCAAGACGCAGGTGTGCCTGTCTTTTGTTTGCATCGGGTCCGTGGCATTTAAAGCAGCGATCAGATAATATCGGACGAATGTGAATATTAAAATCTACAGTTTCCGGAAGGCCATTGGTCTTGAATTCTGTTTTATTAGCAGATAACAACAAAAAGGAAACCCATGCAATTCCGGTAAAGATGGTAATTAATATCAGGTATGTTCTTTTCATTTTTCTCCTGCTGCTTTATCCTGTTAAGGTAAAAGTTTTTCAGGGGAAATAAGAATTACATACCGATTGTGATGTTCTTCTGATTATTTCTTTTTGTACACCGGCACAGTACTGCAGGGCTCTCCGTACATGATGCTTTTAACTATAGGCAAAAGCGTTTTTGTCGCTTCTGCATAAGCATAGTCGTCTATTGGCGTTTCTCCACATCCTTTTATGACCACTCTTTTGTCAGAAAAATCATTTAGGTTGATGGAAGAAATATTTTTTATAAAAAGCTTTTTATATAATTCCTGTTCGTTTCCTATTATTATTTCCCTGGCAACAGGTTGCAAAGAAGTTACTACCAGCATATAGGCCCATACAGGAATTACTGCATCGGCAGAGCAGGTAACGGCAATGTATTTGTTTCTGTAATTTTCTAAATCAAGTTTTTTCAACGACTCCCTGAATTCTTTTTCCTTTAATATCATTCCCATAAAAAGAAAATCCTTGAGGTCAAATACTTGTATTTCTTCTCCGGGCATATACTTTTCCAGGTCCAATGTAATCAGCCCGCTTTCTGCTACTTTATTTATTAAGATGTCGCTCATATTCTTATTCAAAATTACACAATTCGTCAGTGGATAGTTTACGAAATGCGGCGCAAACAAAAACCGCCCGGAAAGCCAGGGCGGTTTGCTGTTTTATTTTATTTTTTTAATAAAAATTTCTTCTGTTGTCTTTGATCTTCGCCACTTTTTTTAACACCTGGACCGGCTGGCTGTAAAAACGGGCCATTTGCAAACCCCTGTCTCTAAGTTCCTTTTTTTGATCTATGATAGATGCTGCAGGAATTGGTGTTGACATCAGGTCATCAACCCTTATAACATATACTGCGGAAACTCCGGTTATTGGTTCGCTGATAAGCTTTCCCTTGTTTGCCACATTAAAAGAGGCGCCCACAACTCTTGGCTCAAATCCTATTTGACTACCCGAAAATTTCACACTGTCAATTGTTGTTATGTTTTCCTGAATAGAAGCAGCTACTGCTTCGAGTGTTGTAATTTTTCCCAGCTTCTCCCGGATCAGCTCTGCTTTCTTTTTATTTCTTAGAATTGGCTCCGCAATGAATCTTGCCTGGTTCACCGGTGTAGTTCCTTCTTTTATAATATCCGTTATGGCTACTGCGATATATTGATCGCCAACCCTGTGCTGTTGTAATACTTCGCCACCCTTGGCTTTGTAAATTTCCCGAACAAGCTGGCGGGACAATCCGAAATTTGAAATTCCTTCAATGGTATTGTCCGTAGGTTTAATATTGGACGCAAACATTTTTTGATAACCTTTCGGAGCAAGATTTTTTTCAAAGTTTTCATCAAACGCTTTCAGGGTTCTGCTCTCGCTGGTAAATTTACTGGCTTCGTTCAATGCCGCCCTGTCAGTTTCATCACTTGCCACAATGGCTTTTGCGAAATAGGCAATTTTATAATGTGGTTGAAAATTTTTCTGATCAAGAATTTCTATATAATGATAACCAAAAACTGTTTTTACTACTTTCTTATCACCGGTTTTTCCTTCAAAACAAAAATCATTGAACTCCTTTACCATCTGCCCGATATTAAAATAATTGGTTGCGGGATTTGACGGGTTGGATAAAAGTCCGCCTTTTTCTCCGCTGCCTTTATCGTCAGAATATTGTTTTGCCAACTGCTCAAAATTTGCACCTCCTTTAATAGCAAGCTCAATACTGTCAATTCTTTTCTTTCCAATACTGTCTTCCAACATTAATTGACCCCTTTGCGGATCTGTGGTTTGTACAAGGATGTGCCTTGCCTTTACAGAATCCGGCATTGGTTTTACATCGATCAGCTTGGCCATTACCACACTGCCCTGATCAATATAGGGGCCGTATACTTCGTTCTTTGCAAGTGCGAAAATATTTTCCTTGTCAGGAACCTGTATTTGTGATTTTCCGAAATAGGCATCCGCGAATTGCATGGAACTTCCAAAGCGGGCAAGAAATGCTGCCGGTTCTTTTGCTGATTCAAATTCTGGCTTGAGTGCGGCTATCTGATTCCATATTTCTGCTGTATCTGCAGCTGTTGGCGAAGCGCTGAAAGCCACATAAGCAATTCCCCTGCTTTCTTCTTGCTTAAATTGATCTTTGTTTTTATTCATATACGCCACTATCTCTTTATCAGAAATACTAACCGTGCTGTCTGCAATCTTTGTATAAGGATAGCTTACATAAGAAATTTTTGCGATTGCACTTGCTTCTGTGTTTTGTTTTTCAATATACCATTTTGGATAATAAACCGAATTAGATAATAGCGAGTTGAATTTTTCTATCTGTCGGCTATATTCTACGGCCGCAATATAATTATCCAATTGAATCCTGTCGGACTGATTGGGGCTTCTCTTCATTTGGTTGATGGCATCCTGTGCGGCGGCTGCATTGTAATTGCCGCTTTCATCAGAAAATCTTTGTTTGAGATCCTGCGGAGGATTTGATCCAAAAAGCCAGTTGTTTAGTTCCTTTTTACCGATACTGATACCTAGTTTTTTAAGCTCGGCATCCATGATTATTTGTTCCACTTCCTGCGACCACAGGCGTTCAATGTTTTGTTTTCTTTCTGCTTCTCCAACCTGCTGGCCCTGAGCCTGAGCTTGTTGCTCCATTAACCTAAGTTTATTTTCAAAACTTACGTACTCAATTTTTTCCCCGTTAACAGATCCGAGTATGGTTGAATCTCCTCCGGCTACTTTTCCCCTGGTAGATAAATAATCGGTTAAAATAAACCCCAGCAACGACAATGCAATAGCAACCACGGCCCACTTTGCATACTTTTCACGTATATCCTGAATAACTGACATAAAACATTTTAGGTTTTAAAATAAGGATGGCAAAAATAGGGGAAAAACTGTGGAAAATCCTTCCTTCTATAAGATTTAGCCGCCTGATTTAACAGCTGTTTTTTAGCTGAGATTACCTTATTTCCTGCTGCTCACCAGCTTCATTTCCTGCACAAGGTGCCCCGCCCCTGCATATTTATCTATTATAAATAATATATAGCGGATGTCTACCATGATATTGCGGCAAATAGAAGGGTCATAATTGATGTCGCTCATCGTTCCTTCCCATGCCCTGTCAAAATTCAATCCTATCAGGTTTCCATTGGCATCCAGCGAAGGGCTTCCGGAATTTCCTCCGGTAGTATGATTGGTGGCGATGAAACAAACAGGCATTTTACCATTTACTGCATAAGATCCGTAATCTTTGTTTTGATATAATGTTCTTAATTTTTCCGGAACATCAAATTCATAATCACCCGGTATGTATTTTTCCATCACTCCGTCGAGGTATGTATAAAACTCATAGTTGACGCCATCTCTTGCCCTGTATCCTTTCACCTTTCCATAAGTTACACGCATTGTTCTATTGGCATCAGGATAAAATCTTTTTTCTTTAAACGCCTCCAGCTGAGCCTGCATATATACCCGCTGTAGTTTGTTGATCCGGTCCTGAATTTCGTTTTCTTTTTGCTGCACCTGCACCTGGTAGGCTTCAAGCAGGTCGATGAACAAATTCACTTCTGCATTCTTTTTTATATATGCGATTACTTCGGCTCCGGGCTTTTGCAGCAGTTCTATTATTTTTTCCGGTTTAAGAATTTCTGCTTCTCCATATATTTTTTCTGCCATTTTTTTAAAATCGCCTGCGATTTGCATGGCCATCTCTTTAATTTTTGGCGAGATGTTTTCTTTGGCCTGGTCCATCACATACATATTCATCAGCGCTTCAAATAGTTTTTTATCTACTTCTGTATTGTGGTCTTTGTAAAATCCGTTTAGAAAATCTTTCACCCTGGAAAGCCTTTGTTTGTAGCCACTCTCCCCGTCTTTTTCATAAGCAGTAACCAGCGAGTTTAATTGCGAGGCGGCTGTAAACAATTCTATCTTACTGATAATTTCAGTATAATAATCCCTGGCAAATCCATAGGGTTCTATTTCTGCATAAGCTTCATTCAGTTCGTTTAATACATTTCCGTATTTTGTTTTTAAAACCGGCGCTGCATTTATTCTTTTTAAATATTCTTTTTCATAGGCTTCTTTTTTCTCCAGCGCATTGGTTCTTGTCAGTCCCAGAATTTCTCCCTGCCATTTTTTATAGGAGTTCTGAATACCCGCATATTTTGAAGCGTATTGAATCTTGATCTGTTCGTCTTTTCTCATAAATCCATCCAGCACATTCAATGCTTTTTCTCTGATCGCAATCTTAACCGGATCGTTTATGGTAATGATTTGTTTGACCGCAGATCCGGGCAGGTATTCCATTGTTCTTCCCGGAAAACCAAAGACCATCGTGAAATCGTTTTCTTTAGCTCCGTCCAATGAAATTGAAAGTGATCTTTTGGGAGTATAGGGAATATTATTGGGTGAATAGGCCGCCGGCTTATTATCCTTACCGGCATAAATACGAAATACAGAAAAGTCTCCTGTATGCCGCGGCCATACCCAATTGTCGGTATCCTTTCCAAAATTCCCGATAGAAGATGGCGGTGCGCCAACCAGTCTTACATCATTGTAGGTTTCGGTTACAAATAAGAAATACTGGTTGTTTTCAAAAAATCCGCTGACCAGTACATCCTGGTAGCTTTCTCTTTTTGCTATTCTTTTAAGCCCCTCAATATTTTTGTCCACCTGGGATTGTCTTTCTTTTTCACTCATGTTGCTGTTCACGCCGGTTAATATTTGATTGGTTACATCATCAATCCTCACGATAAATGTTGCAAACAATCCCTGGTTGGCCAGCTCCTCGCCATTGTTCTTTGCCCAGAATCCGTTTTCTATATAATTATTCACAAGAGAAGAATGGCTTTGTATGGCCCTGAAACCGCAATGGTGATTGGTGAGTAAAAGGCCTTTTGAAGATATGATCTCCCCGGTACAAAATCCGCCAAAGCTTACAATTGCGTCTTTGAGACTACTGCCGCTTATATTATATATATCCTTTGCAGAAATTTTCATCCCCATACTCTTCATTTCTTTTTCATTCAGCTTCTCCAGCAACTGGGGTAGCCACATTCCTTCTTCAGCAATACTTTTTACAGGGCTGCCAACAAGTAATAAGAAAACGATAAAAAGCTGCGTAATTTGTTTTTTCATTTCTCTGATTTTTATGATTATAAAAATAACCTATTCTGTTTTAAAGACCTTTTTCGGGGGAATTGGGTTCTTTTTTTTCCCCGATTCCCTGTGGGCAATTATTTTTTTCTGTGAATAAGCCTTTGTGAAACGTGGATATGAAACAGGATGTTTGGATGGTTAAATTTTCAGATCCAAAAAAAACCCTGAACCTGTTAAGTACAGCCAAGTTGTTCTATCTCTTTCCACACTCTTTTTTTCTGTTTTAATGAAAATGTTTTTTACAATCCGGTATGCACAGTTCTGTGGAAATAATACAGGAATTCAATACCGGCCTGTATTATTAATGTGGACTTCCTTCTATTCCTTGTGTATAACCCCGATGATGTAATTTTGTATAATAAAATTATCCACCAATTCACAGCTGTAATAATAATATACTTTTTTCTAAAAATATATTTAATACTAATTACTATAAGAAGGCGAAGTGGATAAAAAATAGTTTTGAAAGTTTGGTTGGACTTGTGGAATATTGCTGCCTGATCAACCGCAAAGAAAAAAAATGATGATGCTGGAAAACGAAATACTGGTAACTGCAAAAAACGAAATAGCCCAACGAGGTTTCCTGGACATTGACCTGGATCCGACAATGGACCTGTTTGCGGAAATTGAAAGGTTGAAAAAAGAAAAAAACGCAGTGTTGTTGGCGCACTACTACCAGGAGCCCGATATCCAGGATGTGGCGGATTATATCGGCGATAGCCTGGGCCTGGCACAGCAGGCAGAAAAAACAAAGGCCGACATGATCGTTTTTGCCGGTGTACACTTCATGGCGGAGACAGCAAAAATCTTAAATCCTACAAAAAAAGTGGTGATCCCCGATCTCAAAGCTGGTTGTTCACTCAGCGACAGTTGCCCGCCTCCGCTTTTTAAAAAATTCAAAGAACAACACCCGGACCATGTGGTGGTGAGCTATATCAACTGCAGCGCCGGTATCAAGGCCCTGAGTGATGTGATCTGCACCAGCAGCAATGCAAAAATAATTGTGGAGAGTTTTCCAAAAGAACAGAAAATAATTTTTGCACCGGATAAAAACCTGGGAGCATTTATCAACAAAGTAACCGGAAGAAATATGTTGCTCTGGAACGGCGCTTGCATGGTGCATGAAATTTTCAGTCTTGAAAAAATAACCAAACTGAAAATAAAACATCCGAATGCAAAAATGATTGCTCACCCGGAATGTGAAGATCCTGTATTACGCATTGCCGATTTTATCGGTAGCACTACAGGATTATTAAAATTTACACAGCAGGATGATGCCAAAGAATTTATTGTAGCCACAGAGACCGGTATACTGCACCAGATGATGAAAGCAAGCCCACACAAAACATTTATACCTGCACCACCCAATAACAGTTGCGCCTGCAACGATTGCCCGCACATGAAGCTGAATACCCTCGAGAAACTTTATCTCTGTATGGAATATGAAACACCGGAAATAAATATGGATGAAGAATTAAGACTGGCTGCAAAAAAACCGATAGACCGGATGATGGAGATAAGTAAACAAGCGGGATTATAATTTCAAAAAGGCAGCAACTCAACCGGAAAGCGGAGAATTATTGTTTTTCTGATCAATCCTTTTTTTAAGGTTTTATAACTGATCCGTTTGCCAGAACGGGGAATTCTATAAACAAGATTTCCCTGGTGAAGGGAATTTATAAGCTTAACAGGAACTGGTTCCAGTAGCCATAAATTTCTAATATCCTGCATTCCGATTTTTAAAACCGGGTGAAAATACCGTATGGTAATTTCTTCGAACATAAATTTATTGAACTAAATTTAGGAATCTTTCCGGGTATAAAATATTACTGATAATCAGAAAGAAATTATACCAGGAGTAGCGTATAATAACAAGATGGACAGAAATGGCCGCATAGCACATCACTAATTTCTTGCACAGTATTGGCGG